>CBHTVL010000069.1:0-8240 GCA_966096475.1 uncultured Burkholderiales bacterium | reverse complement strand
AGGAAGGCGTGGAGATCCAGAAGGAAAACCAGACGCTGGCCACGATCACCTTCCAGAACTATTTCCGCATGTACGGCAAGCTCGCCGGCATGACCGGCACGGCGGATACGGAAGCCTACGAATTCCAGCAGATTTACGGTCTGGAAACCGTGGTGATCCCGACCCACCATCCGATGATCCGTGATGACCGCATGGACCAGGTGTTCCGCACGTCGCGGGAGAAATACCAGGCCATCATCAACGACATCCGCGCCTGTCACGAGCGCGGTCAGCCGGTGCTTGTCGGCACTACCTCGATCGAGAACTCCGAATACATTGCCGGCATCCTGCAAAAGGAAAAGCTGCCGCATAACGTGCTCAATGCCAAACAGCATGCGCGCGAAGCGGAGATCATCACCCAGGCCGGCCGCCCGCAGGTCATCACCATCGCGACCAACATGGCCGGCCGCGGCACCGACATTGTGCTCGGCGGCAATCCGGAGCCGGAAATCGCCCGCGTCATGGCCGACGAGAGTCTGGACATGGCTGCGCGCGAACAGCGCGCCGCAACGTTGCGCGCCGAATGGAAAGAGCGCCATGACCAGGTACTGAAAGCCGGCGGTCTGCACATCATCGGCACCGAGCGCCATGAATCACGGCGCATCGACAACCAGCTGCGCGGCCGTGCCGGCCGTCAGGGTGATGCCGGTTCCAGCCGTTTTTATCTGGCGCTCGACGACGCGCTGCTGCGCATATTCGCTTCCGATCGCGTGTCGGCGATCATGGAGCGGCTGAAAATGCCGGACGGCGAGGCGATCGAACATCCCTGGGTGACGCGGTCGATCGAAAACGCGCAGCGCAAGGTCGAGGCACGCAACTTCGACATGCGCAAACATCTGCTGGAATACGACGATGTGGCCAACGACCAGCGCAAAGTCATTTACCAGCAGCGCAACGAGCTGCTGGAAAGCTCGGACATTTCGGTGACGATCACCGCAATGCGCGGTGATGTGGTCAGTGCGCATCTGGCCACCCACGTGCCGCCGGGCAGTCTTGAGGAACAGTGGGACATCCCGGGTCTCGAGACCGTGCTGCGCGGTGAACTCGGACTGGAACTGCCAATCCAGCAGTGGCTGCAGGCCGATCCGGACATGGAAGAGGCGACGCTGCGCGAACGCGTGATCGAGGCTGCGCACGCACGCTACCTCGAGAAGACCGGTTCCGTCGAGCAGGGCGCGATGCGCCAGTACGAACGCGCCATCATGCTGCAGAGTGTGGATTCGCACTGGCGGGAACATCTGTCCGCGCTGGATCATCTGCGGCAGGGCATTCATCTGCGCGGTTATGCGCAGAAGAATCCGACGCAGGAATACAAGCGCGAAGCGTTTGAACTGTTCTCGATGCTGCTCGACATGATCAAGACCGATGTCACGCGCACGCTGATGACGGTGCAGATCCGCAGCGCTGAAGAGTTGCGTGCCGCCGAAGAACACGAGGCGCTGCAGAACGTGCAGTACCAGCATGCCGAAGCGCCTGCGGAAGCGGTCGAAACGGTCGCTGCACAGCCCGAGGCTGCACCGGAAGACAGCGAGCCGGTTCAACCCTATGTTCGCGGCGGCCAGAAGCTGGGTCGCAACGATCCCTGTCCCTGCGGTTCAGGAAAAAAATACAAGCAGTGCCACGGCAAGCTGAGCTGAGCTCGGTTGAGGTGAATCTGGGGAGTCCGTCATGCCCGTCAATCTGAATCCGCCCGATGCAAAATCCCTGCTGCCGGTTGCCGGCGTCAGGCTCGGGATTACCCAGGCCGGCGTGCGCAAGTCCGGGCGCAAGGACCTGCTGCTGATCAACCTCGACGAAGGCGCCTGTGTTGCCGGTGTGTTCACCCAGAACCGTTTTTGCGCCGCACCGGTCATTGTTTCGCGCCAGCATCTGTCAATGATCGATCCCGGCAAAGGCGTGCGCGCGCTGGTGATCAATACCGGCGTCGCCAACGCCGGCACCGGCGCCGCAGGTCTTGCCCATGCCCGGCAGACCTGCACCGATGCGGCGCAACTGCTCGGATGCAATGCATCCCAGGTGCTGCCGTTTTCGACCGGGGTGATCATGGAGCCGCTGCCGGTGGATCGCATCGCCGCTGGCCTGCCGCAATGTATCGCCGCGCTGAAAGCAGATGCCTGGGCGGATGCAGCCGCTGCGATCATGACCACCGATACGGTGCCGAAAGCAGTATCACGGCAGTTCGCTGTCGGCGGCGCCACCATCACGGTGACCGGCATTTCCAAAGGCGCGGGCATGATTCATCCGGGCATGGCGACCATGCTCGGTTTTGTCGCCACCGATGCCAAAGTCAGTCAGCCGCTGGTCAAAGCCGCGGTGACTTACGCTGCCCAGCATTCATTTAATGCGATCACTGTCGACGGCGATACCTCGACCAACGACAGTTTCATGCTGATCGCCACCGGCAAGGCGGCGATGACGGAAATCACCGATGCGAAAAGCCCGGAATATCTGGCCTTCCGCGATGCTGTGACGGCAGTCTCCATCACGCTGGCGCAGGCCATTGTCCGCGACGGCGAAGGCGCCACCAAGTTCATCACCATCAAGGTCGAGGCCGGGCGTGACGAGGAGGAGTGCCGCAAGGTCGCCTTCGCCATCGCGCATTCACCGCTGATCAAGACCGCGTTTTTTGCGTCCGATCCGAATCTCGGACGGATCCTCGCTGCCATCGGTTATGCCGGCATCGCTGATCTTGAAGTGGAAGGCGTCGAACTGTATCTCGATGACGTGCTGGTTGCGGAACGCGGCGGCCGCAGTCCTTCGTATGATGAGGCGCAGGGCCAGCGCGTGATGAAACAGGCGGAAATCACCGTGCGTGTGGTGCTCAACCGCGGCCGCGCGATGACGACGGTGTGGACCTGCGACCTGTCGCATGACTACGTCAGCATCAACGCCGATTACCGTAGCTAAAAGTTATTTAAAAACAAATGGTTACAAAGAATTCCAGGACTGCGGGCGCATCATCCGATGCTGCATCGCTGCTCGGTCGCGCGGAATCCGTGTTGGCGCGCCTTGAGCAGATGCTGCCGGCGCCGGCCGCTGCAGTGGACTGGAAAGCGTCGATCGCATTCCGCTGGCGGCGCAAAGGCGAGCGCGCTGCGCTTGAGCTCATCCATCAGGTGCATCACATCGACCTGCGCGATCTGCAGGGCATCGATGAACAGAAAAAACTGGTCGAACAGAACACAAAGCAGTTCGTCGAAGGCATGCCGGCCAATAATGTGCTGCTGACCGGCGCACGCGGCACCGGCAAGTCGTCGCTGGTCAAGGCGCTGCTGAACAAATATGCCTCGCGCGGCCTGCGGCTGATTGAAGTCGAAAAACGCGACCTCACCGATCTGCCGGATATTGTCGAACTGATCCACGCGCGGCCCGAACGTTTCATCCTGTACTGCGACGATCTGTCGTTTGAGGCGGACGAACACGGCTACAAGGCGCTGAAGGTCGTGCTCGACGGGTCGGTGGCTGCGGCTTCCGAGAACTGCCTGGTGTATGCGACGTCGAACCGCCGCCACCTGATGCCGGAATTCATGAATGAAAATCTTGAATACCAGCATGTCGGCGAAGAGATCCATCCCGGTGAAACCAGCGAAGAGAAGATTTCACTCTCGGAGCGTTTCGGTTTGTGGGTGTCTTTCCATTCTTTCGACCAGGACGAATACCTGCGTATCGTCCATGTCTGGCTGGAGCACTTCAAGGTGTCCGGTATCAAAAGCGCCGAGGTTGAAAAGGCCGCGCTGCAATGGGCGCTGAGCCGCAGTTCGCGCAGCGGCCGTGTCGCCTGGCAGTTCGCCCGCGACTGGGCCGGCCGCACCCGCCTCGCGCGGCGCAAATAAATCCGATGAGCGTATCCCCGGGGCGCCGCCGCATTGCGGTTGTCGCGGCGGTGCTGCAGCAAACCGACGGGCGATTCCTGCTGGCGCAACGGCCGCAGGACAAGGTCTATGCCGGTTACTGGGAATTTCCCGGCGGCAAGGTCGAGTCCGGTGAATCCTCCTTGCAGGCCCTGCAGCGTGAACTGCATGAAGAACTCGGCATTGAAGTCACGGAAGCCTATCCCTGGCTGATCCGCGAATTCGATTACGAACATGCCGATGTGCGGCTGCATTTTTTCCGCGTGCGCGGCTGGCGCGGTGAACTGCAGGGCCGCGAGGCACAGGCTTTTGCCTGGCAGCGCATTGATGCGATTGATGTGTCGCCGCTGCTGCCTGCCAACGGTCCCATCCTCAATGCGCTGGCCATTCCTGAAACCTGCGGCGTTACCGGATTTGCCCCTTCCGAAAAAGCACAGGCGCTGGCGGCTGTGGATGCGGCCTTGCGCCGCGGCCTGCGATTGATTCAGGTGCGCGGCAAGGACTGGCCGGCGGACATCTTTGCCGATTATGCGCAGGCGATCGTGACCCGCGCGCATGCCGCGGGTGCACGGGTGCTGATCAATGGTGATGTCGAACTGGCGCAGCGCTGCGGCGCCGACGGCGTACATCTGACCTCGCAACAATTGCAGACCCTGACTGCGCGGCCGCCGCTGCCCCTGGTCGGCGCGTCCTGTCACAGCGCGGAAGAGTTGCGCCGCGCCGAAGCGGCGGGTGCGGATTTCGCGGTGATGGGTCCGGTGCTGCCGACGCCGACGCATCCGGACGCGTCGTTGCTGGGTTGGGCGGGTTTTGCCGAAGCGGTGACCGGCAACCGGATTCCGGTGTTCGCGCTGGGTGGTTTGCGCGAGGCGGACCGCGCGCAGTCGCTGCTCAGCGGCGCGCACGGACTGGCGATGATCCGCGGCGCCTGGATGCCGGATTCTTCCGGCTAATTCGGCCGGTAGTCGGGATCTGCCGTCGGCAGTTCTCCGGATTCGTCGCTCTCCGCGACCGGAACGCGGTAACGTTCCGTGGCCCAGGCGCCGAGATCAATCATCTTGCAGCGTTCGGAGCAGAACGGGCGAAAGCGGTTTTCAGGATTCCATTCGATGCTTGCGCCGCATTGCGGGCAGGCGACAATTCTTCCGGCCATGGTTCAGAGATTGCAGAAGGTCAGTTCAAATTCGACATCGCTTTCCGATGCCTTGGGCCGTTGCATGCCTTCCTGGGTGGTGAAGCGGATGTTCAGCGCATATTTGTTGGCGCTGATCTCGGGCACGCAGGCGTGGTCGCCGGCCAGTCCGATGCGCAGCATTTGCGCCATGCGGCCGGCCATCATCTGCTGATAGACACCCTGCTGCGCGACCTGTGCGGTGGTCTTGCCGCTTTCACGGAGCAGTCGCAGCACGATGCCGATGGCATCGCGCGTTGGCAGGAAAGGTGCAAGCCATTGCTGCAGGTCGTGGCGACGCAGGTCGGTTTCCTGCTGCAGCCAGTAGTGATAGGAGGGCAGATCGAATTCGCAGACGCCGCCGGGTATTGCGGTGCGCTGCTTGATGCTCATCAGCCATTCGTTTTCGCGCAGTTCCTGGCCGACTTTTCCGGAGGCCTGGAACAGCCGTGAAGACGACTGGTCGATCTGCCACAACACGTTCTCGAGGGCTTCTTCGGAAATGTCCGGATTGTCGCGCAGGGCTTCGAGCACCTGTTTCTGGCGTTCCAGTTCCTGCAGCAGATCGGATTTGAGATCGGCGCGGCTGGCGACTTCAAGGATTTCGAAGATCAGCAGCAGCGCGACATGATGCTCTTCGCCGTCGGTCTTGCCGACGAAGTAGTCGATACGCTCGAACAGATCCTCGAGGCGCAGCAGTGTGCGAATGCGCTCGCTCAGTGGATGCTCGTAGACAATCACGCCCGGTGCGCCCGATGGAGTTGGGTAAGAATGCAGTTGCCGGAGTATCGGGCAAAACCCAGAAAAAATAAAGGGTTAATGAGCCTGTTCATGACGGATTCCGGGGTGTGGCGGCCAGTGCCAGATAGCGCTCGTGCAGGCGGTCGACCTGGCTGCGCAACTGAGAGAGGTCGCCGTCGTTGAGCAGCACGTCATCGGCGCGGGCCAGCCGCTGCTTCCGCGGCAGTTGCGCCGCCATGATCGCGCGCACAGCCTCCTCGGTCAGTGCACTGCGCTGCATCGTGCGGCTGATCTGCAGCGACTCCTCGCAGTCGATCACCAGCACGCGCTGCACGAGATCGGGGTAACCGCTGCTTTCCAGCAGCAGCGGCACGACCAGCATGACGTAGGGTGCGGGTGAACTGCACACCCGGTCACGGGCTTCGGCGCGGATCAGCGGGTGCAGGATGCCTTCCAGCACCTTGCGCTGCGCCGGATCGGCAAATACACGCTGCCGCATCGCGGCGCGATCCAGGCTGCCGTCGGCCGCGGCAATACCGGAATCAAAGGCCTTGATGATTGCGGGCATGGCACCTCCGCCCGGACGGGTCAGTTCATGGGCGATGTCGTCGGTATCGACAATGCCGGCGCCGCGTTCGGCAAACAGGGCTGCGGCACTGGATTTGCCGGAGCCGATGCCGCCGGTGACGCCGACGCAGTACACCATCAGAGCGGGCCGAGGTAGGCGCGGGTCAGCGCCGGTCCGTACAGCAATGCGATCATGCCCGCGATGGCGAGATAGGGACCGAATGGAATCGGTACGCTGCGTCCCCGGCCGGCAAAAACAATCATGACAATGCCGATGGCGGCGCCGACCAGCGAAGACAGCAGAATGGTCAGCGGCAGCATGGTCCAGCCCAGCCAGGCGCCGATGGCGGCGAGCAGCTTGAAGTCACCGTAACCCATGCCTTCCTTGCCGGTGGCCCACTTGAAGGCCCAATACACCGACCACAGCGATAGGTAACCGGCGACCGCGCCGATGACTGCCGATGACAGGCTGACATAGGTGCTGCTGATGTTGAACAGCAGACCCAGCCACAACAGCGGCAGCGTGATGCTGTCCGGCAGGAAAAAAGTATCGAGGTCGATGAAGGTCAGCGCGATCATCGCCCAGGTGAACAGCAACGCGCCCGCGGCGGCCATGCCGAAGCCGAAATGCCAGGCGATGTAGCCGGACAGCACGCCGGTGAGCAGTTCGACCGCGGGGTAACGCGGCGAAATCGCGGTCTTGCAGCCTTTGCATTTGCCGCCCAGCGCGAGCCAGCTCAGTACGGGGATGTTTTCAATTGCCGAAATCGCGTGTCCGCAGGACGGGCAGGCGGAACGCGGCACGACCAGGTTGTAGCGCGGACCCGGGGCGGCTTCCTGTCCGGCCAGTTCGGCGCATTCGGCCTTCCACTGACGCTCCATCATCCTGGGCAGGCGGTGGATCACCACATTCAGGAAACTGCCGACACACAGGCCGAGCAGTGCGGCACAGGCGGCGAAAACCGGGGGATTCGACAATACGCTGATCATGAAGGAGCCGGCCTCTGCGATTCAGGGGTGGGCCGGCGCGACGGTGCCGGATGCGCGCCGGACAGGGAGCGGCGCCTTTGACGGCGCCGTCGTTGTTATACGGCGGAACCCAGCTTGAAGATGGGCAGATACATCGCGATCACCATGCCGCCGATCAGCGTGCCCAGCACCACCATGATCATCGGCTCCATCAGGCTGGCCAGCGCTTCGACGGTGTCATCCACTTCCTGTTCAAAGAAGTCGGCGACCTTGCCGAGCATCGCATCGAGCGAGCCGGCTTCCTCGCCGATCATCGCCATCTGGATCACCATATTGGGAAACACTTCGGTGCCCTGCATCGAAGAAGTCAGGCTCGATCCGGTGGAAACTTCGGACTGGATTTTCTTGGTGGCCATGTAATACACATAGTTGCCCGATGCGCCGGCGACCGAGCCCAGCGCTTCGACCAGCGGCACGCCGGCGGCAAACATGGTGGCCAGCGTGCGCGTCCAGCGCGCGATCGACGATTTGCGGATCAGGTCGCCGAAAACCGGAATCTTCAGGACGACCTTGTCCATGAACATCTGCATTTTCACCGAACGTTTCCAAGTCCAGAAAAAGGCGTAAATGCTGCCGCCCATGGTGCTGAACAGGATGAACCAGTTGGCGACCACGAAGTCCGACATCGCCATCACGATCAGCGTCGGGGTCGGCAGATCGGCGCCGAAGCTCTTGAATACTTCCTTGAACGCCGGGATCACGAAAATCATGATGATCGCGGTAATCACTACCGCAACCACGATAATCGCGATCGGGTAGAACAGCGCCGACTTGATCTTGGCCTTGATGCCGAGAATCTTTTCCTTATAGGTCGCGAGGCGGTCGAGCAGGCTTTCCAGAAT
>CBHTVL010000068.1:0-8248 GCA_966096475.1 uncultured Burkholderiales bacterium | reverse complement strand
ATACGGCGCCGGCGGACGCGGTTATGACATCGACCGCGAACTGGTCAATCGCAGCAACGAGGCGGCGGGCAAACTCGGCTTCGGGCAGAAGGTCCGCTTCGTCGAAGAGGATGTGCTCAAGGCCGATATCAAAGAAGCCACGGTGGTGACCCTGTATCTGCTGCCGGCGATGATGCATGAGCTGCGTGCCAAGCTGCGACGCGAACTGAAACCCGGCACACGCATCGTGTCCCATGATTTTGATTTCGGCGACTGGCGGCCGGACCGCTCGGTGGTTGTTGAAATGGACGAGAAATACGGCGTTGCCGGCTCCTGGACTTCGACAGTCTTTTTGTGGACGGTTCCGCAACCGGTTGCACCGTGAGCACGAACGTGGCGGCCGGTGAGAAGGAGCGGCCGTCATTCCTGTTCCTGATGAGCGTCCTGCTCGCCGGGCAGAGCATCGGCACCATGGGCACGACAATGATTCCTGCGGTCGCACCCAAGGTGGCGCAGACCTACGGCATCTCTTCGGCGCTGGTCGGTTACCAGATCAGCATGCTCGCCTGCGCGATGATTGTGTCGCTCGCCTTCGGCAGCAAATTCAACAACCGCTGGGGCTCGACGCGCATGCAGCAGATCGGCCTGACGCTGGTGGCTGCCGGCGGGCTGATTGCGATCCTGCCGCATGTCGCCTGTTTCTTTCTGGCGTCGATTGCGCTGGGGCTGGGTTACGGTTCACTGACGCCTTCGGCATCGAATCTGTTGCTGCGATATACGCCGGCTGACAAGCGCAACCTGATTTTTTCGATCAAGCAGACCGGCGTTCCGCTGGGCGGCATCGGCGCCGCGCTGATTACGCCGGCCGTGGCAGTGCATTTCGGCTGGCAGTGGGCGATTGCCGGCAATTCAATGGCGCTGCTCATTCTGGCGATGATCATGGGGCGTGCGCGTCCCTATTGGGATGTCGACCGCGATCCCAAAGCGCCCATCGGCGGCAACCCTTTCAGCGGCGTTGTTGCGATCTGGCGTCATCCCGCATTGCGCGGACTGTCGATCAGCGGCGGCTGTTTTGTCGTCGTGCAGTTCGGGATTTCCACCTTTACGGTGATTCTGTTCAACGAAGCGCTGGGCTGGGATCTGATCGCCGCGGGATTCGTGCTGACGGCAGCGCAGGTCGGCGGCGTTGCCGGACGGATTTTCTGGGGCTGGATGGCGGACCGTCTGGGCAATGCCTTTGCCGCGATGGTCATTCTCGGCGTGGTGATGGTGGCGTCATCGCTGGTGTGTATTGCATTGACCCCCGAATGGCCGATGGCGGGGGCCTGCGCGCTGTTTTTTGTCATGGGTTCCACTGCCAGCGGCTGGAATGGCGCTTTCCTTGCCGAGATTGCGCGCATCGCGCCGCGCGAACAGATCAGTCCGCTGACCGGCGGTGCGCTGGTTTACGTCAATACCGGTAAAGCTGTCGGCCCGATTGCCTGCGCCAACGTCTTCCTGCTGACCGGCGATTACACGCTGACCTTTGCACTGCTGTCGGTGCCCGCGGCCATCGGACTGTGGTACGTCTGGTCGGCGCACCGCAATCTCGAATCCCGCTCCTGAAATCACGCGTCTGAAACCCTTGTCCTGAACAGCGGAAGATGTGCGGCCGCACCCGCTTGGGGCGGTCCCGTGGGATCATGCACGATGTGAATGCGCTTTCGTCCGGCGATGGCCTTTACCGCGCCGGAACCATGGGCACGATGCTTGCTTTTATCCCGTTGAGGATTACAAACAGGGGTATGTGATGAAAACGTTTGCACCGTCGTTCTGTCTGGGTATTTCAATGCTGCTGCTGGCTTCCGGCAGCTTCGCACAACCCCAGACCCCGCCATTTCCGGCCCGGCCGATGAAGCTGATCGTGCCTTTTGCACCGGGCGGACCCAATGACATTCTCGGCCGTCTGGTCGGGCAAAAACTCACCGAGCAGTGGGGGCAGCAGGTGATCGTCGAAAACCGCGGCGGCGCCGGCGGCACGATCGGCCTTGAGGCTGCGGCACGTCTGCCCAAGGACGGTTACGGCATTGCCATGGGCGGCACCAGCAATCTCGCGGTCGCGCCCAGCCTGTATGAAAAACTGACTTACGATCCGGTCCGCGATTTCACGCCGGTGATCAATGTGGCGCTGGTGCCTTACGCATTGGCGCTCAATCCGACGGTGCCGGCAAAGACGGTGAAGGAGTTAATGCCGATTGCCGCGAAAAAAGCGGGCTTCCTGAGTTATGGGTCATCGGGCATGGGCAGCATGTCGAGCCTTGCTGCTGAACTGTTCAATGCCATGGCCAAAACCGACATCCTGCATGTGCCGTATAAAGGCACGGCGCCGGCGCTGACCGATGTCGTCAGCGGCCAGATCGATCTGATGTTTGCTGATCTGGCGCTGATCCGCCCCCATGCCGGCGTCGGCAAGCTGCGTGCGATCGGCGTGACCAGCATCAAGCGGGTAGCGGCTTCGCCGGATATTCCGACGATTTCGGAATCGGGCCTTCCCGGTTACGACATTTCACCGTGGTTCGGTGTGGTTGCGCCGGAAGGCATTCCGAAACCTGTGGTGGCGCGGCTGAATGCGGCGATTGCCGCCAGCCTGAAATCACCCGATGTGATTCAGCGTCTGGGCGCGCTGGGTTATGAGCCGATCGGCGGTACGTCCGAGCAGTTCACGGCGACCATCAAATCGGATATCGGCAAATACGCCAAGATCGTCAAGACTGCGGGTATCAAGGCGGATCTTTGAGTCAGAGCTTGTTCAGCGCGGGCCGGAACGCATGATCTGGTCGATCATCTCGCGGTTCCAGGATGGTGCGACCAGACGGATGAAGTCGTACATATAGTCGCGCAGGAAACTGCTGCGCCGGATCTCGATGCGCGCGATGGTGGGCTCGAACAGGCTGCTGGCGTCGCGCACCTGCAGATTGCGGTCGCGGTCGGGTTCGTAGGCCACAGTCGGCAGGATGGCGATGCCGAGTCCCAGTTCGACGTAAGTCTTGATCACGTCGGCATCAATTGCCGACAGCACGATATTCGGCGTGATGCGTGCCTTCTCGAATGCGCGCAATACGGCTGAGCCGCCGATATAACTCTGGTCCAGCGTGATCAGCGGATAAGCCGCCAGCGCTTTCAGCGTCAGGCGCTTTTCCTTCAGCAGCGGATGCCGCTTGCGGGTGATCACGCTGCGTTCCAGCTTGGAGCAGGGCAGCATCACCAGTTCATCCACCGGTTCCGGCGGTTCACTGCTGATGCCGAGATCGGCTTCACCGGCCGCCACCAGTTGCGCAATCTGCGAGGGTCCGCCCTGGCGCAACACCAGTTGCACACGCGGATGGGTCACCATGAAAGTCTTGATCACGCTCTGCAGCACATAACGCGCATGGATATGCGTGGTGGCGATGACCAGTCGTCCCGAGGCCTGCTCGGTGAACTCCGCGCCGATATGCCGCAGGTTATCGGCATCGCGCAGCATGCGCTGTGCGACCTCCAGGACCTCTCCGCCGGCCTCGGTGACGCCGACAATGCGGTTGCCCCGGCGCAGCAGCAGGCTGACGCCGAGTTCCTGTTCCAGCAGCTGGATCTGGCGGCTGATGCCCGGCTGCGCGGTGTGCAGCCGCTCGGCCGCACGCGAAATGTTGTAGCCGGATTCGGCAATGCCCTGCAGGTATCGGAGTTGTCGGAGATTCATGCCGCAACTATATCAAACAGGCATTGAACAATGCCCAAATATTCTTTTATTACATAAACAGGCGGTTTTAAACTTCCGGCTCCAACAAGGGGGAGAACAGGCATGCCACGAATGACGGGTTCGCGCCTGGTCGCGGAGATGTTGCGCGGCTACGGGGTCAGCCACCTTTTTTATGTCCCGGCCATCCTGCTGAAAGGCATGGCGGAGATGGAGGGCATGAATATCCGCCGCGTGATGACCCATGGCGAAAAGTCCGCGGTTTATATGGCCGACGGTTATGCCCGGGCCAGCGGCAAACCCGGCATCTGCATGTCGCAGCAGATTGGCGCGTCCAATCTGGCTGCCGGCCTGCGTGACGCCTATATGGCATCCGCGCCGCTGATTGCGATTACCGGCGGCCATGTGCCATCCGGGCGTTATCGCAATGCCTACCAGGAAGTGGAGGACATGTCGCAGTTCGACGCTGTGACCAAGTTCAACGCCCGCGTTGATGATCTGGCCCGCTTGCCTGACATGATCCGGCAGGCTTTCCGTGCCGCGACCACCGGGGCACCGCGTCCGGTGCATCTGCAATTGCGCGGACTGCACGGCCAGGTCGCGGATGGCGAAGCCGAGCTGTCATCGATGAGCGAAGCGCAGTTTTCCCGTGTGCCGCCGTTCCGGCCCGTTGCCGATGCGGCAGCAATCCTGGACGTCGCGAAACAGCTGGCAGCGGCGCAGCGGCCCATAATCGTTGCCGGCGGCGGCGTGATGTCGTCCGGGGCGCAGGCTGAAGTGCTGGCGCTGGCGGAGCGGCTGTCGATCCCGGTGGCGACTTC
Source organism: uncultured Burkholderiales bacterium (assembly GCA_966096475.1). Taxonomy (GTDB): domain Bacteria; phylum Pseudomonadota; class Gammaproteobacteria; order Burkholderiales; family SG8-41. The sequence continues at coordinate 3,733 of CBHTVL010000068.1, read as the reverse complement.
GCTGAATGCGAAGGCGGCGATTGTTGATCAGCATCCGCTGGCCGTGGGCGTGGTCGGCACCTATTCGCGCGCCTGCGCCAATCGCGCCGTGCATGAAGCCGATCTGGTGTTTTTCATCGGCAGCCGTACCGGCGGCCAGACCACGGTGAACTGGAAGATTCCGGGCCCCGGCACGCAGGTCATTCAACTCGATATCGAACCGCTGGAACTCGGCCGCAACTATCCCAACAGCGTGTCACTGGCCGGCGATGCCAAGGCGACGCTGCAGCAGCTGCTGACGGTGATTTCCGCACAGCCCTCCGCAGCGATGGCGCCCTGGGTGGCGAGAGTGCAGAAGCTGGTGGCCGACTGGCGCGCCGAACGTGCACCGTTGCGTGATTCGGACGCGGTGCCGATGCGGCCGGAACGCATCTGCAAGGAGATTTCGGAAACGCTGCCCGACAACGGCGTGGTGGTGTCGGATACCGGGCATTCAGGCATGTGGACCGGCGTGATGGTCGAGCTGCATCATCCCTCACAGCGTTATATCCGCTGTGCCGGTTCGATGGGCTGGGGTTTCCCCGGTGCAATGGGGGTGAAGTGCGCGCTGCCCGATCAACCGGTGGTGTGTTTTACCGGTGATGGTGCGTTTTATTATCACATCGGCGAGCTGGAAACCGCCGCGCGCTTCGGTATCAATCTGGTGGTGGTGGTCAATAACAACAATGCGCTGAACCAGGAAATCCCGCTGTGGGACAAGGCCTTCGACGGCGTCGAGCAGGCGCATCCGGAAGATCTGTGGAAGTTCCGCGCCACGGATTTTGCGCAGGTTGCGGAGTCCTTTGGTTGCGTCGGCCTGCGCGCCAAAACGCCGGCAGAACTGCGCGCCGCGCTGCAAAAGGCCTATACGCTGAACCGTCCGGTGGTGATTGACGCGACCAGCGATGTGAAGGCCTTTGCCAAAAAGGCGTGGACCCCGGAAGGAGCTGCCGGTGGATATTGATCTCGAAGCGCCGGGACTGGCGCATATCATCGGCCGCGATGCGCCGATGGACCGTATTGCCCATGGCCTGACCTTCGGTGAAGGCCCCGTATGGGACCGTCGTACAAGTCAGTTGTACTGGGTGGACATCATCGGCAACACCATCTGGAAATGGAAGCCGGGCGGCAGCCAGGAAGTGGTGATGCGCCCCTCAGGCCATGCCAACGGCATGACCTATGACCTCGACGGGCGGATTGTCGTTGCCGGCTGGTCGAACCGCACGATCTGGCGTTTCGAAAAGGACGGCTCGACCAAAGTCATTGCCGACCGTTACGACGGCAGGAAATTCAACAGTCCCAACGACATTGTCGTGAAATCCGACGGTTCGATCTGGTGGACCGACTCCGCCGGCGGACTGGTGATCCCGGGCATGGTGGCGCAGGACACCCAGCGTTACCTCGATGTGATGGGTGTGTTCCGGCTGTCTCCGGACGGCAAGACGGTCAGTCTGGCGATTGCCGACTGCACCTATCCCAACGGTCTGGCGTTTTCGCCGGATGAGAAGCTGCTGTATGTCAATGACAGCCGGCTGGGTCTGATCAATGTGCACGACGTCAATGCGGACGGCACGGTTAGCGCCGGTAAGTTGTTCCACAAATTCACCGAGCCCGAGCCTGGCGTAGCCGATGGCATGAAGGTTGATGTCGAAGGCAATGTCTATTGCACCGGTCCGGGCGGCGTGTACGTGCTGGACAGCAAAGGCGGCGTGCTGGGGCGGCTGAAGATTCCCGGTCACAGTACGAATATGGCCTGGGGTGACGATGACTGGAAGTCGCTGTACGTCACCACCTACGATTCGGTCTATCGCACCCGGGTGAAGGTTCCCGGTGTCGCGGTCTGGTAAGGGAGTAGCCGTCGATGGCATGGACATTTGAAACAGTGGCGGGTCCGTTCAACGGCCCGGCCGGCGGTCTGGTCTGGGACGGCAGCGGCATGCTGTTCAGCCTGATCAATGAAGAGCGCATTCTGCGTTTCGATCCGGCTAAGAATGCCGCGACAGATTTCCGTCGTTACACCGGGCGCACCAACGGCATTGTCGCCGGTCCGCGCGGTTCAATCTACGGCTGTCAGGAGGGCGGGCGCCGCGTCGTGCAGTTTCTGGCCGACGGTTCTGCCACGGTGACCGCGCTGCGGTTACAGGGGCGGGTACATAACCATCCCTGTGATCTGGCGGTGGACCGTACTGGCCGCATCTGGTTTTCCGATCCGCACAGCGGCACGCCGGCCTTCGGTCCGAAAATATTTCCGCCGCTGGATCATGCCTCGGTGTTGCGCGTTGAGCGCGATGACCGCAAGTCCTGGGCGCTGCGACGGATGACTTATGACACCCGCGCGCCGCGCGCGGTGTTGTTGTCCGCCGACGAAAAAACGCTTTATGTCGCGGAAGGTGATGCAACGTCCGCTGTGCGCGAACTGCGGGCCTATCCTGTGAGGGAAGACGGCAGCCTCGGTTCTTATGCCGTGCTGCATACCTTCGGCAGCGACCATCGCGGACCGCATCGCGGCATCGAAGGCCTTTGTCTCGATGCCGACGGCAATATCATCGCCTGCGGCGGTGCCAAAGGCGCTGGTGCAGGGCCGCTGATTTATGTATTCAGTCCCTCGGGTGCCGTTCTGGAAACCCATGCCTTGCCCCTTGATCAGCCGATGCGCTGCGCTTTCGGCGACGCGGGGCTGGACAGTCTGTATGTAACGACTGCCAACGGCGAGCTGCTGCGTGCGCGCCAGTGCGGCCGTCGCGGTCTCGTACGAGCTGCCTGATAGCCGTGATGAACGGACTGCGCGTCCATTCCTGTATTGCGGCGGCTTTGCTGCTGACCGCTGTTACGGCAGTCGCGCAAAACTACCCGCAGCGGCCGGTGCGGGTCATCGCGGTCGCAGCAGGCGGCGGTCCTGATCTGATCGCACGCATGGTGGCTGCAAAGTTTGCGGAACGCATGGGCCAGCAGTTTTATGTCGAGAACCGTCCCGGCGCCGGCGGCAATCTCGGCGCTGAACTGGTCGCACGGGCAACGCCTGACGGACATACCTTGCTGCTCGGTTCCGCCAGCCAGGCGATCAGCATGACCTTGTTCCCCAAGCTGGGTTATGACCTGACCCGTGATCTGGCGCCGGTGGCTATGGTGGCCACTGCGCCCTTTGTGCTGGCCGTACATCCCAGTCTGCCGGTGCGTTCTGTGCGGGAGCTGATCACGCTGGCGAAGTCGCGGAAGGGAGAGCTGCTGTTCGCCAGCGGCGGCTCGGGTACGCCGCCACATCTGGCATCGCAGATGTTGAAATCCGCAGCGGGCATTGATTTTGTTCATGTTCCCTATAAAGGAATCATGCTGGCGATCAACGACCTGATCGGCGGCCATGTGCATTTCACCATCGGTGTGACGCCGATTGCGATGCCGCTGGTGCAATCGGGACGTTTGCGCGCGCTGGGCATGACCAGCGCCACCCGCTCGAAGCTCGCGCCGGAAGTGCCGGCAATCAGCGAGACTGTTCGTGATTTCGAAGTCATCGGTTGGTATGGCCTGCTGGCGCCTGCGGGCACGCCGCCGACCGTGCTGTCGCGCCTGCACCAGGAAACCCAGCAGGTGATCGCACAGCCGGATGTTGCCGAACGTCTGCTGGCGCTGGGCAGCGAGCCACAGGCGATGACAGCGCCGGCATTCGCCGCCTTTATTCAGAGTGAAATCCGCAAATGGGGTAAAGCAGTGAAGGTTT
>CBHTVL010000067.1:0-8298 GCA_966096475.1 uncultured Burkholderiales bacterium | reverse complement strand
GATTTGCAGTGCCTTCAGCAGTTCAATGGACTGGCCGGGGCGGATTTCTGGTTGGTCTTGCATGGGTTGCAATTTTAGGGAATGCCTAACCGACGACTCAAGCACGTCGTGAAAAATGACCTAAGCGATTCCGATTTTCTCCCGCAAGCCATCAATGTCCGCACGCTCGCCCCGAACGCGGAAGAAAGCGCCCTCCGCATCGGCACGTTCCTCCAGCACGACGCAATTGGCAAACAATTCTCCGCGCAAATGCTGCGCCGACCAGGGCAGGAACAGCTCGGCCTTGACCAGACGACGGCTGAAAAAAGCACGGATCGACTTGCGCAGTTTGGCAACAGCATCCGTGTCGACGGCACTCATCACAATGCACTTGGGAAATTGCGCGCGTAACGCTTTTGCGCGCTCAGCCTGCGCTTTGGCGTCGCCGACCCGGTCGATCTTGTTGAATACGCGCAGGCGAGGAACCTTGCCTGCGTCAATTTCCTCAATCACCTTCTCGGTGACTGCGATCTGGCGTTCGAAGCCGGGATCGCTGGCATCAATCACGTGCAGCAGCAATGACGCTTCAGCCGCTTCTTCCAGTGTCGACTTGAAGGACGCCACCAGATCGTGCGGCAGGTTCTTGATGAAACCCACCGTATCGCTGACCAGCACCCGCGGCACACCATCGGGCACCAGTGCACGCACGGTCGTATCGAGCGTGGCAAACAGTTTATTCGCGACCAGAACTTCACTGCCGGTCAGCGCGCGCATCAGCGTGGACTTGCCGGCATTGGTATAGCCGATCAGCACCACACGCGCCAATCCCTGACTCTCCTGCCGTCGCGCACGTTGCACCTGGCGCTCGAGATCAAGGGCCGTGATTTCCTGCTTCAATTCGGCAATTCGGTCGCGGATCTTGGCGCGGTCTGCCTCACCTGCCCCCTCACCTGCACCCCGACCGCCCACACCGCTGCGTTGCCGGCCCTGGGGCCCGGCCAGTTTGGCCGCCTCACGCAGGCGCGGCGCAAGGTAGCGCAGACGGGCGATCTCCACCTGCGCACGGGCCGCGTTGGAACGCGCATGACGGTGGAATATCTCAAGAATGACCATCGTGCGGTCCAGTACATCGCAACCGATTTCGTTTTCCAGATTGCGTGCCTGCGATGGAGAGATTTCGTGATCGACCAGCACAAATGCGGCGCGACGGTTATCGGTCTCGGCCAAAGCCTTTGCAGCCTCGCGCGCTGCAACCGCGCCGTGGCGCGCGATACGCTTTTCAGCGCGTTTCTCGGCGCGATGATCCGCGCCCTTTTCGGATTCCTTCTCCGCAACTGACGCTTCATGCAGCTCCCCGGCAGGGGGATCGACCTCAAGCTCATTCTCCGCCTCGGCTTCGCCCTGCACAAAACGACGCAGTTCCTCGCGCTTGCCGACACCCAGATAGGCTGTCGAATCGAAACTGGTACGTTTCTGGGTAAAGACCGAAACCACCTCAAAACCCAGCGTCTTGGCCAATTCCCGCAGTTCTTCCAGCGATGACTCAAACTCGAGATCGCTGACACCCGGCAATTGCACCGCCGCGACTACGGCGCGCTTTGAAGTAACTTTGACGGCTTTGGACATTCGGTTCAGTTTCGCAGGATTCAGTCTTTAAAACGCTCCAGCTTGGCTTTCCAGGTATCCGACAGCAGGCAAGGCAACCAGGCCTCGTTCTCGGCCTGTATGCCGCCGGACAGCATGGTTTCCTGAGAAGCATTCATCGCGATCTTTGCCTGGATGACGGCAATACGCGGGTTTTTTGCGATGGCCCGTGCCAGCTCCAAAGCCGCCGGCAGCAATTCGGCGCGTGACACCACGCGCAATACCATGCCCAGCCGCTCCGCTTCTGCTGCATCGATGTGTTTGCCGGTCAGGATCATTTCCTTGGCTTTTTGCAGGCCGATCGCCCGCGGTAGCCGCTGCGTGCCGCCGGCGCCCGGCAGAAAACCCAGCGTCACTTCCGGCAAGCCGAATTTCGCGTTGTCCGAGGCAATCCGCAGATCGCATTGCAAAGCCACTTCGAGACCGCCACCCAGACAGTAACCGTTGATCGCGGCAATGGTCGGCTTGTTGATATTGGCAATTGCATTGACCCATTTATTGCGGAAAAAACGCCTTTCGTTATACATTGCCTCGGTGCTTCGCTGACCGCGCTCCTTCAGGTCGGCTCCTGCACAAAACGCTTTGTCGCCGGCACCGGTAAAAATGATTGCGGCAACATCGGGATCGGCATCCAGCTCATGGGCGAGCTGCATGATTTCTTCACGCAGCTGTATATTGAGTGCATTCATTACCTGCGGCCGATTGAACGTGACAACAGCCACGCCGTCATTGATTTCGACTGTTTTTACATCGCTGTTTCTGTTTGTCACAAAATTCCCCTGAAAATCAGTTACCCGCAAATTCCTGCATGACCCAATGCGCAGTCGCACACAACTCCGCGTCGCGATCCCCCAAACCCAGCAACTGCAAGCCAAAGGGCAATCCGTTCGACTCCAGCAGGGGCAGCGAAAACGACGGGAAACCCAGCCACGATCCATACACCACGAACGTGCGGCTGCCGCTGAATTCAAATCCGGTAATGGCCGGTCCGGAGGATGCCAGCGTCACATAACAATCGGCACCCAGTTCCGCCGCCAGCTGCCGGCAATGTCGACGGATGGCGCGACGCTTTTCGAGCAATGCGCGGTAATCGTCCGGCGTCATCTCCCCCGCCCGCTTGATCAAGCCATGTATGCGCTTGCCGATCAGGTCGCCAAACCGCGTCAGGTACTCCTCAAACGGCCACTTCATTTCATAGGCCACAATGTCGAGTGCGCCATCGACATCCCGTTCCAGCACATCCTCGAAGGCCGCAATGCGCGGATCATCCGCCTTGCCAACCACTTCGACGCCCGCCTTTTGCAATCCGCTGATCGCCGTCTCGAATGCAGCCATGGTGGACTGATCGATTTCGCTCCAGCCCCTCGTGTACAACCGGATCAATTTGCGCGGCTTCACGGCAGCTGGCAGCGTATCCGATGCGCCCTGAAGAAAGCCGTAACCGGGGCTGCCCATGCGCAGCGAGATCTGCGACGCAATGCACCAGGTATCGGCAAGCGTTGCGCCGATGATGCCAAGGTGGTCGTTCGTCGATGACAAGGGATGAATGCCCGCCATCGGCAGTGCGCCGAGAGTCGGCTTGAATCCCACCGCTCCGCAATAAGACGCCGGACGCAAAGTGGAGCCCTGGGTTTGCGTGCCCAGCGCCACCGGAAGCATTCCCGCACCGACAGCGGCAGCCGATCCGCTCGACGACCCGCCGGGAGTGCGGGTCACATCAAAAGGATTGGTCGTCGGCCCCGAGAAACCCACGGCGAATTCGGTCGTCACCGTTTTGCCGAAAATGATCGCCCCGCCCTGACGCAGCGCGTGCACACAGGCCGCATCCTGCTGTGTCTGCCAGCCCTTGAAGGCCGGACTGCCCATTTGCGTCGGCAGGTCACGGGTGGACATGATGTCCTTGATGCCCACGGGACAACCATCAACCGGCGACAGCGGCTTGCCAGCCTGATAGCGGCGCGTCGACTCATCCGCAGCCTTGCGCGCCGCATCGAAGTCGAGAGAGACGAAAGCCTTCAGCTGCGATTCACCTTGCCCGACCCGTGCGATACAGCGCTCGAGAAAATCCCTCGGCGTCTGGCGACCGCTCCTGAAATCAGCAACGGCTTCTGAAAACGACACGATGTGCGGATTGCGCCAGGACTTCATTACTCAATATCTCCGGTAAAACGGCTGGGGTGCGGAAAGTGCTTTGTTATACTGAAAATCGTCATCCGCAATCTGGACCTCGCCACTGCAATTCCGGCACTGCGCGCGTAGCATCCAAAACGAATCATCCGATTTTACCCGAGCTCAAGAGGAACACCCGGCATGAGAACAATCCGCAAGCTATCGGCCATTACTTTGTTGCTGTTTGCCGGCGCTGCGTCAGCGGCGCAGGACTACCCTACCAAGGCAGTGCGTCTGATTGTGCCGTTCCCACCCGGCGGCAGCACCGATCTGGTAGCGCGCGTCGTCGGACAAAAGATGGCGGATGCATGGGGAAAACAGGTGGTCATCGACAACCGTCCCGGGGCAAACGGCATGATCGGCTCGGATATCGTCGCCAAAGCCAATCCGGACGGTTACACCATCGTACTGGGCACCATCGGGCCTATGGCGATCAATGCCAGCCTCTACAAGATGCCTTACGACATCCTCAAGGATCTTGCGCCGATCACATATACGGCGAACATCGCCAATGTACTGGTGGTCAATCCGGCAGTCGCCGCAAAGGATGTCCGCGAGTTGATCGCCGTCGCCCGCAACCGGCCGGCACAACTGACGTTCGGGTCCAGCGGCACGGGCGGTGCGCCACATATGGCCGTTGAACTCTTCAAGCTGCTTGCCAAGGTAAACGTCACTCACATCCCCTACAAAGGTGGCGGACCCGCGATGGCCGATCTGGTCAGTGGCCAGATTTCGGGCAGCTTCGCCAGCATGCCTTCCGCGATCGCCTTCATTAAATCCGGCAAGCTGCGCGCCCTCGGCGTCAGCGGCATCAAACGGTCTCCGGCGCTGCCAGACGTACCCACGGTCGCGGAAGCCGGCGTGAACGGATTCTCGGTACTCGACTGGCAGGGGCTGTTCACCACGGCAAAGACACCGCCGGGAATCGTAAACAAACTGAATGAGGAATCCGTGCGCATTCTCGCGCTGCCCGATGTCGTCGACCGGCTGACGGCCGCCGGAGTAGATATCCAGACCACGACACCCAAGGCCTGGGGCGAGTTCGTTGCAGCGGAAATCTCGAAATGGAGCAAGGTCGTCAAGGACGCCGGTGTCAAGGTGGAGTAAATCGGCTGCACCGTAAAGAATAACAATAAGTTATTGTTTTAAATAATAAATATTAAATAATCCGGGAGGATTGAATGTTTAACGTGTCATCACCCCTCAAGCGGACCGCAGCCGGCGCCCTGCTCGCCGCCACGATTCTCGCGGCAGGTACCGGCAACGCAATCGCCGCAGAAACGTTTCCCAACCGCCCGGTTCGTTTCATTGTCACCTTCCCGCCCGGCGGCGGCCTCGATCTGATGTCGCGCATCGTCGGCAAAACATTGACTGATACCTGGGGCCAGCAGGTCATCATCGATAACCGGATCGGCGCCGGCGGCACCATCGGCACAGCACTGGCTGCCAAGGCAGCCCCCAACGGCTACACGCTGCTGTTTGTCTCCTCGTCCCACGCGATCAATCCGGCGGTGTACCGCAAACTGCCCTATGACACCGAAAAAGAGTTTGTCCCGATCACGCTGACCACACTGGCGCCGCATCTGCTGGTCGTGCACCCGTCGTTTCCTGCGACAACGCTGAAGGAACTCATCGCGATGGCCAAGGCCAAACCGGGGGCGATACCGTATGTATCGGGCGGCGTCGGATCTTCGACCCATCTGGCGGGTGAACTGCTGAAGTCTCTTGCCGGCATCGATCTGCTGCACGTGCCGACGAAAGGCACCGGCCCCGCCGTCACGGAAATCCTCTCCGGACGCGTGCCGATCACCATTGCGACCGTACCCTCGGTGCTGAATCACGTCAAAGCCGGCAAACTGCGTGCACTGGGGTTGACCTCGACCCGACGCTCGGCCAGTGCACCGGAATATCTGCCGATTGCAGATCAAGGGGTACCCGGTTATGAAGCCGCCAGCTGGCATGGCGCCCTGGCGCCACGCGGCCTGCCGGTCGCCCTGCTCAAGCAATTGAATCGCGACATCAATGCCGCCCTTCTCCAGGACGCCAATAAGGAACGTTTGCTGCGGGAAGGTCTTGAAGTCGTCGGCAGTACACCGGAAGAGTTCGGTACGCAGATCCGGACAGAAATTCAGCGCTGGAAAAAAGTAGTGCAAACAGCCGGCATTCCCATCGAATAAACCGGCTCAAATCACTGGCACCAATATTGCTTTTATGATGCTTGGCGAAAGCGTTTTACAACCCTTAACCTGGTGTCCAAGACATGAATAAGCCTCTCCATTTCACGCCCTTGCTGCTGCTCTCGATGCTGCCTGTCCTGATGTCTGCACCGGCGTCTGCACAAAACTACCCCGCGAAACCGGTACGCATGCTGGTGCCGTTTCCGCCCGGCGGCATTTCCGACACGCTGGCGCGCATTACCGCGCAGCAACTGACGGAATCACTGTCACAGCAGGTCATCGTCGACAACCGCCCGGGTGCCGGCACGACCATTGCCGCGGACCTGATTGCCAAGGCACCGCCGGACGGCCACACCATCTATTTCACCGATGTAACGACCCACGCCATCAATGCCTCGCTGTACACCAGGTTGCCGTTTGATTCGGTCAAAGACTTTTCGGCCATCTCACTGGTCGCGCAAACACCGCTGGTTTTAGTAGTGCACCCGTCCATGCCGGTCAGAACCGTGGGCGACCTGATTACCCTCGCCAAATCCAAACCGGACGCCATCGTTTACGCCTCTTCCGGCAACGGCACCATCATTCATCTGGCGATGGAAGCCATCCGCGCCCAGGCCGGCATCAAGATGGTGCATGTGCCGTACAAAGGCAGTGCACCAGCCGCTTCTGCGGTGCTCGGCGGCGAAGTCGCCGCATCCTTTACCACCACCCCGGCGGCCCTGCCCTTTACCAAGTCGGGACGCCTGCGCGCCATCGGCGTCAGCGGTGCCAAACGCTCACCGATCCTGCCCGAGGTTCAGGCAATCGGCGAAACGCTGAAGGGTTACGACATCATTCTCTACAGCGGCGTACTGGGCCCGGCCGGCATACCCGCCGACATCGTGAACCGGCTCCACGGCGATCTGACCACCATGCTCAAACAACCCAAGGTGCAGGAACAATGGACGCGTTACGGCGCCACGCCGGTTTTCATGCCTTCGGCGCAGGTAACAGAACACATCAAATCGGAAATTACCAAGCTGGGCGTCATTGTCAAAGCTTCGGGTGCCCGGATTGATTAACCCCGGTCACCGTTGACGAAAGCCCTTCCGGAAACCGTCAAACGGTTTCCGGGACCATATCGATGGCGCCGCAGGGACACTCGGCCGCACACACGCCACAGCCTTTGCAGTAATCGTAGTTGAACTGGAACCGTTTGCCGGCACCCAGCTTGATTACCGCGTTATCCGGGCAAACGCCGTAACAGTTGTCGCATTCAAAGCAGTTTCCGCAACTGAGACAGCGGCGGGCTTCGAACAAGGCATTGTCCTCAGTCAGTCCGCCCTGCACTTCATCAAAACTGCTGGTGCGGCGAGCCAGCTCCAACTGGGGACGCACGGTTTTCGGCGCATCGCTGTAATACCAGGGATTCAGCCCCTCGTAAGTGGCCGGCGCGTGTTTGACGGTCGGCGGCAATGGCGTCCCGCGCAGCCAGGCATCAATGTGGCGTGCGGCTTTTTTGCCATGACCAACGGCCACCGTCACATTGCGTTCTGCAGGCACCATGTCACCGCCGGCGAACAAACCTTCGTGCCCCGTCATCATCGTCGCCGGATCGACCTGTACAACGCCGTCCTTGATCTCCAGACCGGGAACCCCTTCCAGCAATGACAGATCAACATCCTGACCCAGCGCCAGAATCAGTGAGTCGGCTTCCAGGGTTTCCAGTTCACCGGTGGGCTGCGGATTGCCTTTTTCATCGAGCGTCATTTTTTCGATGGTCAATGCGCCTTCACCGGCCTGACGGATTGTCGACAGCCATTTGACCATTACGCCTTCTTCCAGCGCCTCCTCGACCTCGAAATCATGCGCAGGCATACGTTCGCGCGTACGGCGATAAACGATGATCGCTTCGGTGGCCCCCAGACGTTTGGCCGTCCGCGCCACGTCGATGGCCGTATTGCCGCCGCCGTACACCACGACACGCCGGCCGAGCATCGGCTGACCGCCCCCCTCCATCGAACGCAATACGGACACCGCATCAAGGATGTGCGAAGAATCCTTGGCCGGAATGAATGCCCGTTTGGCAATATGCGCACCTACCGCGAGAAATGCCGCGTCAAAATGGCCTGACTGCATGGACTTTGCGATATCGGTGACGCGGGTATTCAGCTCGACATTCACCCCCATGCCCACCACGCGCTGCATTTCGGCCTCCAGCACTTCACGGGGCAAACGGTATTTGGGAATGCCGAAACGCATCATCCCCCCGAGCAGCGGCCCGGCCTCCTTGACCGTGACTCGGTGTCCCATGCGGCGCAGGTGATAAGCCGCTGACATGCCCGAAGGG
>CBHTVL010000066.1:0-8299 GCA_966096475.1 uncultured Burkholderiales bacterium | reverse complement strand
GTTATCGGGTTGCGGTGACCGTGGGGTATAAGCCCGGGCAACCGCTGCTTGTGGCGCGCGGCCGGCCGCGCGACACCAGCGCGGTGACCGTGATCGGCGCGGAGTGTCTGCACAACGTCAACGACCATGAAAGTCTCGACGGCGAGGGCGTGCTGACCACCATTGCCGGCACGATGTGCACCACCGGATCAAATGATGTGTATTACAAGGCGCAGCCGCTGGTGATCATGGCGCCGGAGCATGCCAAGGCCGTCGCTTCGCAGTTTTCCAAAGCGGAAGCCAAACGTTTCCTGCATCAGCATGCGACGCTGCCGGTCAGCCGCTTTTCCAAAGACAACATCGAGCGCCGCATCAAGGTCACGTTCAAGGATCGTCTGGCCAATCCCAAGCCTGATGATCTGATGTATGCCGTGCAGAAACCGGAAGACATTCTGCTGGCCGTCATCGGCGGCGCCGGCAAACATTCGGCTTTTGTGCCGACCTTTGGCGCAACCTTGCCGGTGACGCGTGCGCTGAAAACGGCGGACGGCCGTCTGGCGAAATCGGTGGAGGATTTCCGGAGGCGGTGATTCCGGCTGCCGGTTTGTATATCTAATGCCGCGGCAATCGTATTGCCGCGGAATTTTTTATAATAAAAACAAATAGTTAAGTGATTACCGCGGCGCTGATCGGCAGCCTGCGGAGGTATTGCCTTGACAGGGTGTCGGCTCCGGCAGTTACATGAGCGTCCCTCTGTGTTCTGCCCCTTGTCCGCGGGCTCTTTCATTCATGTTCACGCTGCAGCGCTTTTTGCGAGCGGTTTTCATCACTCTGCTGTTTGCAGCGGGTTCCGTGCAGGCGGCGGAGCCGATCACGCTGTACCTGCTGAAAATGATGCGTGACCAGATGGCGACAGTCGCCATCGAGTCGGCGGTGGACAAGGCGCAGTCGCCGCAGCCGAAGTCTTTACCGTCGTCGGCGCTGACTGGGGTTTATGGAGTGAATGAAGCCCAGTTGCGCGCGCTGATTGATGCCGGTTTTGTTCACCTGACGGCCAGGCAGCGTGCTGCTGTTTACGACAGTCTGATGGGCATGCTTGCCGATCCGCGCAATGCTGCGGCGAAGCCGCTGATCATTGAGGAGCTGGCGCAGCACGCGTCGGCGATACGCAGCGCGCATGAGCGCCTCGCGGCGCTGACGGCGGCGGAGAAGCGCGCGATCGCCGTCGATGCGCGCGCCGAATACGAGCGCCTGCCGGCGGAGGAACGTGATCAGCTGATGCAACTGCTGAAGGCGCGCGTGGCGCCCATTCCGCATGATCTTAATGATCTGATCCTCGCCGAGTTCGCCGCTGCTGGCTCAGGGTCTTCAACCGCAACACCCTGATGCCTGCCTGCCCGGTTTAATCCGAGTTCGCGGTCTTGAAGGCCGGTTGCGCGGCACGCAGCAGCCGCGTATCCGCTTTCTCGGATTTGCCGTCGGTCTTGGCGATGTCGCCCGCCAGTTCGCCGCCTTCCTCGATCTGGATCTTGCCGTAGCGGATTCTTCCCGACACGCGGCCGGTGGCGTGAATGATCAGCCTTTCACGCGCGGTCAGTTCACCGTCAAAGCGGCCGTGGATTTCGGCGATGTCAATGCTCACAGTGCCTTTGAATACACCGTGCTCGGCAATCTGCACGACACGGCTGTCCATCGATGCTTCCACGGTGCCTTCAACGACCAGGGTGTCGCAATCCGTGATCTCGACGCCCTTGAGTTTGATGTCCGGTCCGACGATCAGCCGGCTGCCGCCGGGCGACGCGGGTTTTGCGCGCTCCGGCGCCGGCGGTGATTCGGTGCGCGGGGCGGTGCCGGCCGTGGCGCGTGTGCTGCTGTCGGTGAGCGGGGCGGGATTGCTCAGCGCGGGGGTGACATTGACGTTGCGGCGGGCGGCGTCATCGTTTTTTTTGAAAAAGCTGTCTCGATTGAGCATGGAATCTCCTGATGGTGAAGCGCCTGCATGAGCGGAATGGCTGCAGGTGCTGCGTCAGGGCTACGCAATATCGGGGCCAGAAAAAAATAATTAACAAAAACAAAGGGTTATTGTTTTTTTCTGGCTAAAGCAGGACATTAGTCACGAATTAGCGTCGTGTCCAGGAGACTGCAAGGGATACGGGGTACGCAAGGCATTGATTATTTGCGGATTTGGCGGTCGCTCTTGAGCGACGTACAAAAAGACGCGGCGGCATCAGCCGCCGCGCCTACTCAGGCGACGCCCGAAGGGCGCCGCACAGCCGGCAGGAGGAGGAGGGGCCTCCCGGCTGGAGTTCTGAAGTCGAGCCTGTTTAGTGCTTGACGCTGGGGCTCAGGAACAGTGCCGCGCCCAGTTGCTCAACCTTGCGAGCGACCCAGACGAAGCCATCGACGATCGCGTCGGCGTCGTGCATCGCGTTGATCGCGACCTGACGCTCCTGCTCGCTCATGCGAACGGTGTTGATCTTCTCGGAGATGACTGAGCCAAATTTGATTCTGAGATCGTTGTTCATGTTAGTTTTCCTTACCTTTCCAGTAGTTCGCCGTCCCGGCGTTGAGGTCTCACTGTGTTTAACTTCAATGAGTTCGGACTGAAGTATAGACTGATCCCTGAGCCTAATGTTGCATCGCAACAGCTGATTTATTGTCACTATTCGGGATACTTATGGTAAGGTGAATGCCAACTATGTCACAGCGCCTGCCCCCACTGAACGCTTTGAAGGCTTTTGAAGCCGCCGCCCGCCATTTGAGCGTCAAAAAGGCGGCGGTCGAGCTCAACGTGACTCCGGCTGCGGTCAGCCACCAGATCCGCACGCTGGAAGAGTATCTCGACGTGCAGTTGTTTCATCGCTACAACCGGGCCCTTGAATTGACTGATGCGTCCCGGGCCTGCCTGCCCAAGCTGCGCGAAGGTTTCGATTGTCTGGCCCAGGCGGTGGAGCGGCTGCGCACCCACACCAGCGGCGGCATGCTGACCGTCAGTGCGGCGCCTTCATTTGCTGCACGCTGGCTGATGCCGCGGCTGCACCGCTTCATCGCCGCCCATCAGGAGATCGATGTCCGGGTTTCCGCGCGCATGCGCCGGGTCAGCGTTGACGGCAAGGTCGATGTGGCCGAGCGCGCCACCATCGAAACCTGGCTCGATGATTCCGATGTCGCCATTCTTTACGGTCATGGCCACTATCCCGAACTGGATGTGCATCGCCTGCTGTCGCTGACCATTTCGCCGATCTGCAGTCCCAAGCTGCTCAGCGGCGAACATCCGCTGCGTACGCCGGAAGACCTGAAACACCACATGCTGCTGCACGACGACACCGGTGACATGTACGACGGCGAGTCATTCTGGGAAGTCTGGCTGGCAGCGGCCGGCGTTACCGATATCGACGCCAAACGCGGCGCCCGGTTCAGTCATGCCGTGCTGGCGTTCGAGGCAGCGATTGATGCCGTCGGCGTGGTCGCTTCGATGCCCTCACTGGCGGCGGAAGAGCTTGCCTCCGGAAAGCTGGTGATGCCCTTCGATCTGAAGGTGCCGCTGACTTCCGCGTACTACCTGGTCTGCGAGCCGCATGCCAAGACGCGGCCGGCTGTTTCGGCCTTTCGCGACTGGCTGATCGCCGAAGCCGCCAAAGACAACGGCGCCAGCCCGTCCTGAGGTTCAGGCGGGTTTTGCGACCGCGCGCGAAATCTGCCGGTCATCAATCGGCAGGTTGAGCAGGGCGGCGACGATGCCCATGCCGATGGTCAGTACCCACATGATGGTGTACGAACCCGTGGTGTCGAACACATAACCGCCGATCCATACCCCGGCAAAGCTGCCGACCTGATGGAAAAAGAAAGCGATGCCGGTCAGCGTCGACAGGTATTTCACGCCGAACACATGGGCGATCAGTCCGCCGGTCAGCGGCACCGTGCCCAGCCACAGGAAGCCGATCACGGCAGCGAATAAATAAACCGTTGTCGGCGTCACCGGCAGTGAAATGAATATCGCGATGGCGATCGAACGCATCAGATAGAGCAGCGACAACAGGTATTTTTTGCTGTGCTTGCCGCCGAGCCAGCCCCAGGCGTAACTGCCGATCATGTTGAAAAAACCGATCAGCGCCAGTCCGAGCATCCCGGTTTCCGGTGACATTTTCTGGTCCACCAGATAGGCCGGGAAGTGCACCGCGATGAACAGCAACTGGAAACCGCAGACCGTATAGCCCAGACAAAGCAGCATATAGCCGCGGTGGCCGGCGGCTTCACGCAGCGCTTCGCTGATGGATTGTTTGTGCAGCGAGGCGGCCTGGGCTTTTTTGTCTTCGACCAACGCGCTCGACAGAGGAATGATCACCAGCACGGTAAGCGCGAGAATGACCAGCGCCTGGTGCCAGCCGACATGATTGATCAGCCATTGGCCGTAAGGCAGCATCGCGAACTGGCCGAATGAACCGGCGGCGCCGGCGATACCCAGTGCGACGCTGCGTTTTTCCGGCGGGAAGGAACGGCCGATGACGCCGAACACGATCGAGAATCCGCTGCAACCCAGCGAAGCGCCGATCAGCAGACCCGCGCTCAACGTCAGTTCCAGGCCTGTTGACGAAACCGACATCAGGCAAAGGCCGATGGCGTAGAGGACGGCGCCGCCGATCAGTACGCGTGCCGTTCCGAAACGGTCGGCGATCAGTCCGGTGATCGGCTGTGAAATGCCGTACATCAGATTCTGGATGGCAATCGCGATGGCGAAGGTTTCGCGGCCGATGCCGAGATCGGCGGTCATCGGCTGCAGGTAGAGGCCGAAGTTGTGGCGTACCCCCAGCGCAATCGTCAGGATCATGCCGCCGCAGAACAGCACGGCGGCGGGGGTGCGCCAGGAGGGTGTGCTCATTGTGGTCCGCTGCCCAAAAAGCCGATTCTAACGGATGCAGCGGCTGTGCTTTTCAGGGGGCGGTCAAAGGGGGCTTTTCCGGTAGAATGCGGCACTTGCGAAATCAGGGGTAATGCCGGCCTCGCGGTGCTGCCCGACGGCAGAAAACCGCAGATTTTGCCGCTTTGATCGGCATCGAAAACCTGATCGCAGTTTGTTTTTACCGAGTTCCGGTTTTTCGGGGAGTGGCGCAGTCCGGTAGCGCAGGGCGTTTGGGACGCCAAGGTCGCAGGTTCGAATCCTGTCTCCCCGACCAACAAATCAGTTCTTTTGCCTTTTGTCTTTTCTGTAATTTTTGGGTCTTTCCCGCATCCGATCATGTCTTATGTCATCGCGCTGGGCGCGTTTTTCGGCTTCATCGTTCCGCACAATCCGGTGCTGGTGCTGTCAGTATTGGCAGTCCTGTTGCTTGCCAAGGGCATATTTGATGTGCGCTACAGCCACATTCAGCTGTTCAAGAAGCCTTCGCCGTTTTTGCATTACTGCAAGAACCTGATGGAGCGCGACGAAGACATCTCCCATGCTGCGTTCAGTTACCTGCTGCAGCTGTTGGTCTTCGGCATGCTCGCCGGCGGCGGCATATATGCGCTGGTGAGTTTTCTGCGCGGCTGAAACGGCGCTTACGGTTTCAGCGTAAACGGGCTGAAATCGGTGTTGCGGTCGTAGTGGTCTTCCTGTTCGACCCGCTTCAGAAAACCCACGATACGATAGGTCAGCGGCGTGAACAGGATTTCAACGCCGACCTTGGTGACGAATTGCGCGGCCATCACCAGCGGCAGCTTGTCATCGGGGATGATGCCGGCGCCATAGAAAGCCAGCGGGTAAAACAGCGTGGAATCCACGGCTTCACCGGCGATGGTTGAGCCGATGGTGCGGGTCCACAGCCAGCGCCCCTGCGTGGCCACTTTCATTTTGGCCAGCACATAGGAATTGACGAACTCGCCGCAGAAATAGGCGAGCATTGAGGCGGCGACAATTCGTGACGTATTGCCGAAGGCGATTTCGTAAGCGCCTTGGTGCGGCCAGAACGGCGCCGGCGGCAGGGCGACGACCACGGTGGCCATGAACGAGGCGAAACCCAGTCCGGCAAATCCCGCCCAGATCACCCGTCGCGCGCGGGCATAGCCGTATACCTCGGTCAGGATGTCGCCGAAGACATACGAAATCGGAAAAAACAGCACACCCGCGCCGAAGGTCACCACGCCCAGCCAGGGCAGATCAAGCTGGGCTATTTTCGCCGGACCGATCAGGTTGGAGCAGATCAGCACGGTGACAAAAGCCACCATGACGAACTCGTAGTAACGGAAATTACGTTGCGTGTTCACTGGTGGTTGCCGGTACGGTTGCGGTTCAGGTCAGCGCTGCGGCGCAGTGCTGCTGGAATCCCGGGCGTTTTGACGCCGTGCGGAACCAGCGCTCGTAATGGGGCAAGGCAGGACGTTCGATCGGTACATTGAACCAGCGGTGCGCCAGCACGGCGTGCGGTATGTCGGCCATGGTGAATGCGGAGCCGGCAAAGTATTCGTTTTTTGCGAGATGGGCGTCGGCCATTTCCAGATAGGCGGCGAGTTTTTTACGGTTGTCTTCGACTTCCGCCAGATTGCGTTTTTCAGGCGGCGTGCGGATCAGGATCCAGAACACCGGCTTCATGTGATTCCACAGTGTCGTGCTGTACCACTCCATCCAGCGGTCGGCGTCAGCCGCGGCCTGCGGGTCCTGCGGACACAGAGTGCCCATCCCGTATTTGCGCGCCAGGTATCGCACGATGGCATGGGATTCCCACAGCAGGAAACCGTCGTCGTTGATCAGCGGCACCAGGGCGTTCGGATTCATCGCCCGGTATTCCGGCGTGTTGTTGACGCCGAACTGCATGCCGGCGTCGACGCGTTCGTAAGGCAGTGCCAGTTCGGCGCAGGTCCACAGCACCTTCTGCACATTGATCGAGTTGGTGCGTCCCCAGATTTTCAGCATGCCCCGGCTCCTGTTGCGGTCATTCGGACTGGCGGACAGTCTACCTGAAGGTGCATGGCCCGGCGGCGGCGCCAAGCTATAATGCCGCGGCGTTTTATTCACTTAATGGCGGAGGAGCAGCATGGGCAGCATGATTGAACTGACGGCCGCTGATGGCCACAAATTCGGTGCCTACAAGGCCGAGCCGGCGGGCAAGCCGCGCGGCGCGGTCGTGGTGGTGATGGAGATTTTCGGCGTCAACAGCCACATCCGTTCGGTGGCTGACGGTTATGCCGCGGACGGCTATCTGGCCATCGCGCCGGCAATGTTCGACCGTGTGCAGCGCAACTACGAGTGCGGTTACACGCCGCCGGAAATCGAAGTCAGCCGCGGACTGATGCAGAAAGCGAGCCTCGATGACGCGATCAAGGATGTGACGGCGGCGATCAAGGCCGTCGAGTCGGCCGGCAAGGTCGGCATCGTCGGTTATTGCTGGGGCGGCACCGTGGCGTGGAAGGCTGCTGCGGATGTTGCGGGCCTGGCCTGTTCCGCGCCGCATTACGGCGGCGGCATCCCGAACCATGCTTCACTGCAGGCGAAATGTCCGGTGATGTTCCACTGGGGCGAAAAAGACCAGTCGATCACGCTGGAAGCGGCGCAGAAGGTCAAGGCCGCGCAGCCGCAGTGGGAGCATCATTTCTATCCGGCAGGTCACGGTTTCAATTGCGACCAGCGCGGCTCGTTTGATGCCGCGAGCGCCAAACTGGCACGCGAACGTACGCTGGCGTTTTTGCGCAAGCACGTCGGCTGAGCAGGGGATTGCTGTTTTATGCAACGCCGGCCTTGCGCCGGCGTTGTTGTTTCAGGAGTGCTCAGGCAGCAGTTTCGCCGCTGACGCGTTTGTTGAACGCGGTAAAAAACTGTTCGGCCATTTTTTTGGCCACGCCGTCGATCAGTCTCGCGCCGACCTGGGCCAGCTTGCCGCCGATGCTGGCTTTGACGCTGTAGGACAGTTTGGTCGAGGTGCCTTCGGGCGTCAGCTGGACCCGGGCTTCACCCTTGGCGAAACCGGCAACGCCGCCCTGACCTTCGAAGTGCAGCATGTAAGAGTCAGGCGGGTTGACTTCGCTCAGCGTCATCCTGCCCTTGAATTTGGCGCTGACCGGGCCGACCTTGGCGGTCATGGTCAGCAGGTATTCGTTGTCGGACTGTTTTTCCATTGAATCGCAGCCGGGGATGCAGTCCATCAGGACGGCGGTGTCGTTCAGTGCATCCCAGGTGGCCTGGTGAGGCAGGGCGATCAGTTGTTCGCCGGTCATTTCCATTGCTTGATTGCTCCATTGTTGCCGATGCCCGATGTTAACCCATGCGGCACGCTACAATAATGTCCTGCCGGTGATTGTTTAAGGAATGGCTTATGGATAGCGTTGATTTACAGGTGATCCGCACCGC
>CBHTVL010000065.1:0-8307 GCA_966096475.1 uncultured Burkholderiales bacterium | reverse complement strand
CAAGGTGGTGATGAGGCCGCTGGCCCAGGCCTACCAGGCCGTGTTTCCCGATATCGTTCGTACCGGCATCAGCAATGTGTTTTCCAACCTCAACGACATCGTTGTCGCGCTGAACAATCTGCTCCAGGGCAAAATCGGCCCGGCGTTTTCCGATATCAGCCGTGTGATGATCAACACCACGGTCGGCATTCTCGGCGTCATGGACATTGCCAGCGACCTTGGCATCGAGAAAAACGACGAAGACTTTGGCCAGACCCTCGGCTACTGGGGCGTCGGCGACGGTCCTTATCTCGTGCTGCCCTTCCTCGGCCCGCGCACCATCCGCGACACCGCCGGTCTGGTTGTCGACTGGGAAACCGATCCCACCAGCTTTATCGACCCGAATCGCGACCGTAACGCCGTACAGGGCTTCCGTCTGGTCACCCGCCGCGCCGAACTGCTCAGCGCCAGCAAGGTGCTGGAAGTCGCCTCCATCGATGAATACGAATTCCTGCGTGACGCCTATCTGCAGCGCCGCCGCAACCTGATTTATGACGGCAATCCGCCGCGGGAAAAAGATGACGGTGCGGATGCCGGCCAGCCCGCGGCGCGTGGCGTCAATCTTCGCAAAACCGCAGAATCAAGCGAAGTACCGAGCATCATCGTCAGCGGTCAGCCGACGCCGGATGAGGAAGAACTGCTGCTGAAGCAGCAGACGGCCGGTGAAACAACGTCGCAGCCGACCTTCCGCGTCTGGGTCTCTACTCCGCAGCCTTGACGCTGCCTGCGGCGCTGCCCGGCGCCGCATTTTTCACGTTGTCCATCACGGCCATTGCCGAACTGACCAGCGTCGCCACATCGGCGACATTGGCCGGAACGATCAAGGTGTTGTTGGTCCGCGCCAGATGCGCGAAGGCATTTACATATTGCTTCGCCACTTCCAGATTGGCAGCCTGATTGCCGCCCGGGCTGTTCAGCGCCTGCGCCACGGTGCTGATTGCCCCCGCGGTCGCTTCGGCAATCAGCTGGATGCGCGCCGCCTCACCCTGAGCGCGGTTGATTGCCGCGGTTTTATCGCCTTCGGACTTCAGCACGGCCGCCTGCTTTTCACCATCGGCCAGATTGATCTCTTCCTGGCGCTGACCTTCCGATTTGGCGATCAACGCGCGTTTTTCACGTTCCGCAGTGATCTGCGCCTGCATTGAACGCAGAATCGCATCGGGCGGCGTCAGGTTCTTGATTTCGTAACGCAACACCTTGACGCCCCAGGTGCGGCCCGCCTCATCCAGCACCGAGACCACCTGCCGGTTGATGACGTCGCGGCTCTCGAAAGTCTTGTCGAGTTCCATCTTGCCGATTTCCGAACGCAGCGTGGTCTGCGCCAGTTGGGTGACAGCCGATATGTAGTCGGAGGATCCGTATGAAGCCAGCTCCGGATCGGTAACCTGATAGTAAATGATGCCGTCGACGCCGAGCTGGGTGTTGTCTCGTGTGATACAGACCTGCTCCGGCACATCCAGCGGTGTCTCTTTCAACGAATGGCGATAAGCCACGCGATCCAGAAACGGAACGATGACATTGAGCCCGGGTTCCAGCACGGAATGAAACTTGCCCAGACGCTCCACCACCCAGGCCATCTGCTGCGGCACCTGGCGGATGGACTCAATGGCCACCACCACGCCCAGCGCCACAACAAAAAAAGGCACTGCAAGCGAACGTTGGTCCAGGGTGACCAGCAGGCCGGTGATAAAAACGACAATAATCAGCTTCGGAAACATGGAAATCTCCCTTCCGGAATCGATAAGGTGCAGGGTTTGCGGTTTTTTCACTGCGGCCGCGCCGAGGAAACCATCAGCGTATTACCCGCGACGGCATGAATGTAAAAGACCTTGCCGCCGGGCGTGCGTTCACCGGTAACCTGTGCCTCCCACTGCGCATTGCGGTAATTGACCCGAGCCAGCCCGTCGGCCTCGCTGATCCAGGCATCCAGTGTCACGCTCTGACCGATATCCAGTGATTGTTTTACGGTGGATGTATTTTTACTGCGGTAACGGTTGACCAGAATCACGCCGGCCACAGCGACGGCCGAACTGATCACCGCCTGCATCCAGAACGACTGTCCAAACCAGGCTGCCGCCGCAGCGACCAGTGCAGCGATACCCAGCACCAGCAGATAAAAAGTGCCGGTCGTCATTTCAACGATGATCAGCACAATGCCGATGATCAGCCACAACAGATACGCTTCCATGCCGCCTCCTTGATCTTTGCTTTCAAACGCCTTTGCAGGCGCAACAACAGCTTAGTCGTGCCGCAAAGTCCCGTCCATCCGGCCTCAACGCAGCACGCGCACCAGCCAGTCGTTCAGACGCTGTGCCGCCTGCATCCAGTTCACATCCAGCATCACCGCATGGGCCATGTCCGGCAGGATCTCGGCTTTGACGCCATGCAGTTCCGCGGTTTCCTCAACCAGCGAAGGCGGGAAAAACAGGTCATCCGCCCCGCCGATGACCTGCACCGGAATCGCGGTGCGTTCAATCCAGAAATGCTGTGGCCAGGACAGATCAAACAGGGCGCGCTGCGACTCATGGCGCATGCGCCGCAGATAACGTTTGACGTCAGTCGCCGGCAGCTGCTGCGAAAAAATCGCCCGCCGCAGCTGATCCGGCGATCCGGGCATCCCGTCGAATATCTGTATTCTATTGATTTCATTGAATATTTCAGGATTCCGCGCGGCCAGCATGAAACTACTGCCGAGCAGTCCGTGCGGCGGCACCGGCGCCAGCAGCGACACCGCCCTCGCCTGCGCACGGCGCAGTGCGCGCTGCACGACAATGGCCCCCATCGAATGCCCGATCAGCACCGGCGCCGCACCGATCTCTTCAACGGCAAGCAGCACATCAGCAACATAGTCATCAATGGATGCCATGTCCGCGGTCTCTTCGTCATCGCCATGACCACGCAGATCCACGGCCCAGGCGTCATAACCCAGATCGGCGAAATACTGCAGAAAATGTTCTTCCCAGCACCAGGCGCCGATGAATGCGCCGTGCACAAACAGCAGCGGCGCGCGACTGCGGCCTTTGGCTGATTGGCGTACGATGCATCGCGACGAAGCAGCCATGACGTCGTTAGTTCAATTCAGACGGGCCACACGCGGCGCCAGTTCGGCGACCCGCGCAGCGACGGCATCGGCATCCGCAGCGCCGGGGCGCTGGCGAAGATAGGTGTTGAAATCACCCATCGCGGCGCGGATACATTCCAACTTGAGATAAATGCTGCCGCGGTCGCGATATTCCTCGCCTGCATCTTCCGGCATCAGCGCGATGACGCGTTCGCTCGCCGACAGCGCACGCAGCCAGTCGGCGCGTTCGACATAAATGCCTTTGAGGTTGCGCAGCATGCGGCCCAGCACTTCCTTGTTGCTTGCCGCGCTGAGCAGATGCGCGAGAATCGCATCATCCACCTCGACGGGGCTGCCGGCGACACGCAAACGCTGCTGCAGCTCCTCCGCATCCAGCGACACGCCGCCGCTGTAGGGATCGAGCACCACCACGCCGTCGCGCAGCGCGCATTTGACGAGAAAATGCCCCGGAAAGGACACGCCGTGCAGTCCGAGACCGATGCGCCGGCCGATTTCGATATAGATCACGCCCAGCGAAATCGGAATGCCGACCCGCCGCTCGATGACCTCATTGAGAAAGCTGTTGCGCGGGTCATAAAAATCATCGCTGTTGCCGCTGAAGCCCAGCTCATCAAACAGATAATGATTCAGGGCCATCAGTTTTTCTGCAGTGGCAATATCGGCACGCAGACGTCCGCGCAGTTTTGCCGCCATCTCGTGCAGCCGCGCCAGATAGTCATCAATGGCAAGGCCGGGATATTCGCTCGCGGCGATCCACAACGCGCCCTCGGCCAGCGACACATCCTCGTCGCGCATGCCGGCAATGCGCCGCCATTCCTGCGCCGCACGCGCCTCAGGTGAAAAAACGTTTTCGCCGGCGGCGTTCATGCCCGTCTCGCCAGCGGCAGATTCATCAGCAGGTTCTGCGGTTTCATGCGCAACACGCCGTCCGTGGTCATCGCCAGGCCCATGAATACCGGCGCACCCTGCATTTCCGGACGCAGGGCATTCGGGTCGTCAAAATCCATGCGGAACAGCCCGATGACGCGGCGCATGCGGTTTTCATCGACTTCGCTGCCGGCATAAATGTCATTGAGCATCGCACTGGCTTCGACATCCAGCCCGACATGCCACAGCCATTCCTCGTCGGGAATTTCGCGGATCGGCTGCACACGCACCTTGAGTCCGTGGAAATGTGCGACCCAGCGTTCGAGCATGGTGCACAGGGCCAGCGAACCCGGCAGCCCGGGATTGATCTGCAGCACGGTGTCGCGCCGGCCGTCGCGGCGGAAATATTCTTCGTGCGAAGCCTCATCGAGAACGTCGAATTCTGCTGAACGCAAAGGTGCGTTGACCTGCATCAGCATGCGCCCGAGGTTGCCCAGACCGCCGTCCTCGGCGTGCACATTGACGGTTTCAGCGTCGGCCAGCATCACCGCGCCGTCCTTGACCGTAACCCGCTGGGTGCGGAAAAACGCTTCGGCGGCACGCGCCCGGAGACCATTGCCGTCGCCGTCGAGCAGGCCGCGGAGGATCACTTCGGCAGTGTGGTGGATGAAATCGGGAGGAACAGCGACATCGGACTGGAACAACCGGGCGTAAAAACGCTCCAGCGTACCTGCCGCCAGCAGCTGCTCGCGAAAGCGCAGCATGACCCGGTAGTTTTCACGGGCATCAGGATCGGCCAGTGCGTCGATGTCGCAGGATGAAACCGGTCGCCGCGGCGCATCCAGCAAAGACTGGTGCAGGCTGCATTCAGCCGCGCAGGACTCCGCCACGGGCGCAAGCTCGGGCCTGGAGAAATAAAGTCGGAGGTAATCGTCGGTGACGATCAGATGCCCGTCGGTTGCCCGCTCAAGCAAGTGATAACCACAGTGCTGCCAGAAATCCATGGGGGCCGGGGGCTGACGGTCTCAAAGTCTGAGCCCATTATGCCACGGGCACGAAGCCCGTCCCCGCGCCGGGCCGGGGACTTCTGCGGGGGTCTTGCAGAGCCTGGTTAATAAGCCAGGCTCGGGCTGAAACCCAATGCGACCAGTTTGTCGCGGCCCAGCGTGAATTCCATCTCGAACTCCGCCTCGGCGTCAAAATCGTCGTCGAGCAGGCATTCGTCAATATCGTCTTCCCAATCCAGGTCGTTTCCGAGGTGGACATCCTGCGCCTGGAGCGCGAAGTCGCACGTTTCCGCGGCGAACAGGATCAGGCCGGCGCACAGATCGCCCGGGTGCAGGCCGCCATTCTGGAATCACAGCGTAAAACCCAGGAAGCCGAACTGAACTTCAAGAACGACAGCCGCAAGGACCTGGCGGAAACACTGAGCAAGCTCAACAGCATGTCGGAAGGCGAAGTCGCGCTGACCGACCGGGTCGACAAGTCACTGGTCCGCTCGCCGGTCAAAGGCGTCGTGCAGCGATTGCTGATCAACACTGTCGGCGGGGTTGCCGTAGCCGCCAAAGACCTGATTGAAATCGTCCCGCTGGACGAAGCACTGGTCCTGGAAGCCAGAGTGCCGCACAAGGACATCGCCTTCCTGCGCCCGGGGCAACGCGCCACCGTGAAATTCACCGCCTATGATTATTCCGTTTACGGCGGCCTTGATGCCGTGGTCAACAACATCAGCCCCGACGCCATCACCACCGAAGAAGGCATTGCCTACTATCTGGTACGGGTGCAGACGAACAATACGCAGCTCGGCATGAACATGCCGATCATTCCCGGCATGCGCGCCACTGTTGATATCGTCAGCGGCCGTAAAACCATTCTGTCATACCTGATGAAGCCGGTCCTTCGGGCGAAAGCCTACGCATTTACTGAACGCTGATACCTGAATCGGTCACAGCCCCGTCGGCTCTGCCGGTCTTTATTACCCCGTCACATCCGGATTTCCAAAGGGATACCAGCGTGGCCAAGAAAAAACACAAACAACCCAGCGGCCAGCCGGCATTAGGCTTTGACAATAAGCCGGAAAAACTGGTGATCACGCTGGACCCAGCCGTGCTCGCAGAATTAAGGCGGCGCCACACCGAGACCGGAGCAACCATGGCTGAGCTGGTTCGTCGGGCAGTTAAATTCTGGATCGCGGGCACCAAGGCTGCCGCACTTAAAGTGGATGAGGAAAGACTGCGCAAATAAGCGCGCGGCGAGAGCCACGCATACCGCTTGCGGCGCTGTCTTTTGCAGCTTGAATGACCCAGCACAAACCGTGTCTGATCAATGCTGCAGATTTCACGGAGACAAATCGAAAGTCCGGTTTACCCCACCGCTTTGGTAAAATGCGCCGACGGCCCCGGTAGCTCAGTGGATAGAGCAGCCCCCTCCTAAGGGGCAGGTCGGACGTTCGATTCGTCTCCGGGGCGCCACACCGCACGCAGACCGCAGCCCGGATTAAATTCCCGCCAGCTTGGAATTGGCCGCAGCCAGGCGCTCGACCAGAATACGCAGATAGGTGCGGTCGAAGTTCAGACGGCATATTTCCGAGGCGTTCTCCAGCCGCTTCACTTCGATCTTGATCATGCGCAGATCGGTCGCCGCCACCACATCGGCCGAGCGCAATGTGTCGGCACCACCCAGATAGGCCATTTCACCCACACACTCACCAGCCTTGAGCAGACTCAGCAGCAGGCGACGTTTGCGCAGTACGCGCGCTTCACCGGTGACGATGATCCCGAAAAAGTTCCCGGGATCACCCTCATTGATGATGACCTCATCTTTGGCGATATCCACCCACTCCGAAAAGCGCAGCACTTCCCACAGTTCGACATCGCCGAACGACCTGAAAAACGACAAAGTCCGCAGGGTGTTGAACTTTTCGGTGTCCAGCACCCCATGCTTGGGCAACGGCACACCGGCGGCAATCGCCGCCAGATCGCCGGCAAACTGCTCCCAGGTCATGTAACGCACCGTCTGGTCCCGCGCCATTGCGCGGCGGACCACAACATCGATCTCGGTCGGTATGTCCTGGCGGATTTCCGAAGGCAGCGGCGGATCACCGTTGAGTATCTGGTGGGCCAGACCGGCAATATTGTCGGCCGTAAACGGCAGCCTTCCCGTCAGCAGCTGGAACATCACCACCCCCAGCGCGTAAATGTCCGTCTGCAGGTTCAGCGGCAGATTCAGATGCTGCTCCGGCGACATGTAAGCCGGCGTGCCGATGCCGTCGACCATGGTGCGCTCGGTCATCGTGATCGCCGCCGAACCGAAGTCCGTCACCTTGATATCGGTATTGTCCTTGACCAGAATGTTGGCGGGCTTGATGTCGCGGTGGATCACGCCGATCTGGGTCGCAAAATCCAGGGCCCGGGCACATTTGTAAATGACTTCGATGACATCGCCGATCGCCAGCAGATTATCCGGCCGCGTGAAGCGCTGCAGTGTGCCTCCGGAGACATACTCCATGACGATATAGGCGTTGTCCTCATCGGCGACGGCGTCATAGATTTCGACTATATGCGGGTGATTCAGCTTGCCCGCCAGCGAGGCCTCCGTCAGAAACAGACGATGCATCAGCTGGCCGCGGTTCTGGTCCTTCAGCGCCGTCTGCGACACCAGCTTGATGGCCACCTGCCGGTCATTGAATTCGTCCTTGGCTAGATAAACGACGCTGGTCGCGCCGTCTCCGAGTTTGCCGAGGATTTCATACTTGCCGATCTTGTTGATGACCGATTCAGCCATGAAGCCACACCCTTTAATAAGACCCACATCCTGCCAAATGCCACTCAGTCATGTTTCAGTCATGCAAATGCCTGAACAATAACGGGTAATCCCTGATTAGACCTTGCACCTTGTCGAGCGTCAACCGGACAATGCGCTACCATGGCGTCGCCACTACACGACAACCCGCAACGGCATGACTGACGCCGCACACCATCCGCCCCGCTGGCACTTCTGGATCGACCGCGGCGGCACCTTTACCGACATCGTCGCGCGCACGCCGGACGGCGTCATGGTCACGCACAAGCTGCTGTCCGAGGATCCGCTGCGCTACCGCGATGCGGCGCTGGCCGGCATCCGCGATTTGCTGGGTGTTTCCCGTGAAGCCGCCATCCCCGCGGAGCGCATCGCAGAAGTCCGCATGGGCACTACGGTCGCCACCAATGCCTTGCTGGAGCGCAAAGGGGAGCCGGTTGCGCTGTTCATCACCCGCGGCTTCGGTGATGCACTGCGTATCGCCTGGCAGAACCGCCCGCGCATTTTTGACCGGCACATTG
>CBHTVL010000064.1:0-8340 GCA_966096475.1 uncultured Burkholderiales bacterium | reverse complement strand
CGGCCAGTTCGTGAATGTGCGGCTCCTGATCAATACGCTGCATCAGGTGGTGGTCATTCCAACCGGCGCGGTGCAGCGCGGACAGAACGGTAACTTCGTCTATGTCGTGCACGCTGACGGCAGCGCCGTCCTGCAGCTTCAGCTGCCCGTCGATGACAATGGTGTCTCCCGCTTCCAGGCCCTTGAGGATTTCAACTTCGCCCGGACGCCGCGCACCCATCTCCACCTTGACCATCTGCGCCTTGCCGTCAGCGATGCGGAACACAAAACGGCCGTCGCCGCGCGGCACAATGGCCTGCTCCGGCACCAGCAGCGCATTGTCACGACGCTCCAGATCCAGACTCACGCGCGCAAACATGCCCGGCTTCAGCCGCACACCGGGATTGGGCAGACGCGCACGCAACAGCACCGTGCGCGTGGATTCGTCCACCGCCGGTTCAATGGCATAAATCGCTCCGTTGAATGACTCACCGGGATAAGCATCGACGTTGATCACCAGCGGTTGCCCGACCTTGATGCGCCGCAGATAGGCTTCGGGCACCCGGAAATCGAGCTTCAGCACGCCAATGCCTTCCAGGCGTGCAATATCCTGCCCGGCCTTGGCATAGGCGCCGGGACTGACTTGGCGCAATCCTGTCACGCCCTCGAACGGCGCACGGATCGTGCTTTTCGCCAGCTTGGCCTTGATTTCGGATTCGCGCGCGACGGATTGATTCAGATTTTCCCGTGCCTCATCCATCGCCTGGGCACTGATGAAATTCTTCGCCAGCAGCTCTTCCGATCGTTTGAGCCGGCTGCGATTCAGGTTGGCGGCGGCCACGGCGGAAGTCAGCTGCGCCTCGACTTCCGAGGCATCCAGCGACACCAGCTTGTCGCCCTTGCGCACCAGTTGGCCTTCCTGAAAATGGAAAGCCTCGATACGCCCGTCGATTTCTGGACGGATCATCACCGATTCATTCGCCAGCAGCGTACCGACCGCCGTGACGCCGTCGGTCACGGTGCCGCGACTGACGGCAGCCGCTTTTACCGGCAGGGTTCGCGCAGGACCGGCCCCGGGTTTAGCGGCGGGCGCGGACTGCGGCCGGGAAAAATGTTTCCAGGTGAATCCGGCGCCGGCCAGCAGCGCGACCGCGAGGGCCAGGTATGCAATGCGTTTCATGGGGAGAACTGCGGAAAAGTGGGTGACTTCAAATGGACAGCTGCAGGAGCAGGAAGTTTACAGCGCCCGCAGCCGCCTTGTCAGAGGGAAATTACCCGCTTTCAACCCGGCCGCTGCCGGGAACCGCAATTAACCCGGCAGGTGGTCGGCAATCCAGTCGGCAACAAAATCCACACCGACCTGCCGGTTATCGACATGCGCGTGTTCGGAACCGCCGTCCTCTGCAGTGAATACCCGAAGGGTTTTGCGCTTGGAACCCAGCGCGTCGTACAGCTTCTGCGCGTTCTCCGCAGGCACCACCCGGTCATTGGCGCCGTGTGTGACCAGGAATGGCATGGTGATCTGCTGCGCCACTTCCTGCAGCCGGAAGCGTTTTGCCACTTCAATGCCGCCATCGGCGTCGGCTGCGCCAACCACCCACTGGAACTGGAAGTTGGACTGCGCGACCCTGTGGCCCTCGGCCAATGCTTTTTCCTTGATACGTTGCTGCCAGCCCGCCAGGTCCCAGTGCAGCGCCGTCATCGCCACGCCGGCGGCATAACGCTGCTCAAATGCGGCAATACGCGCCGAGTAATATCCGCCGAAGCTGTAACCCATGATCACGACACGCGCGGGATCGACATCGGCGCGCTGCGCCACATAGTCATAAGCCGCCTTGCCCGGGACCTCATAGTCATGACGGCTGTGAATGCCGCGGAAACGCAGCGTCTCGCCCTGCCCCGGACCGTCAATCGCCAGCGTATGCATGCCGCGCTTCGCGAATTCCAGACCGGCAAAGATGATGCTCATTTCCTTGCAGTTATCCATGCCGTTGAAGATCACCACGGTCGGCGCACGCTTCGATACCCCCGGCGCCTTCATGAACAGCGCGGGCAGCGTGGCGTTTTCATACGGCACTTCAACGAACTCAATCTCGGAATGGCGGCGCTTCAGTCCCTCACGGAAACAGCGATAAGCCTGGCGCCCTACCGCAGCCTTTGCCTCGCCCGGCGGAATAAACCGTTCACCGGTGTAGTAATAGTTGCCGGCGCGCAGATAGAAGTTGCCTGCCGTGCGGTCATGGCCGCGAGCGGCCTCGGCATCAGCCGTCTTTTCGACCTGCGCCGCCATCGCACACCACTCCTGCTGCCAGGCGTCGGGTTCGCTCTGCCGCGTTTTCAGTTTCTCGGCGATGCGGTCAATCTCGTCCATCGCCACCACACCGTAAGGCGCCATACCCTTGCAGGCCAGCGCGGCATTGGACCACAGAAAATTACCGGGGAATTGATCAATCCAGAAACCGCGCGTGCTCATCAAACGCCTCCCGCCTGAACAACAATGAACGGCGATGCGTCGCTCGCATCGCCGGTGTTTTTAATATTGTTATTGAATTTACTGCTGTTGCTGCTGCGACTGCTGTTCACGCTCGGCAATGTCGCGGCGCACCTGGTCCATGTCCAGTGCCTTCGCCTGCTCCAGAACACTGTCGAGGCCCGAAGCCGGCAAGGCACCGGCCTGCTGGAACAGAACAATCTGTTCCCGGAACAGCATGATGGTCGGGATCGAACGGATGCCGAAATGGCCTGACAGCGCCTGCTCGTCATCGGAATTAACCTTGGCAAACACCACATCCGGGTGTTTTTCCGATGCTGCCTCGAACACCGGCGCAAAACTCTTGCAGGGGCCGCACCACGGCGCCCAGAAATCGATGATCACCATCTTGTTGCCGGTGACCGTGGCTTCAAAATTTTCCTGGGTGAGTTCGAGGACAGCCATCTTTACGCTCCGCAGTTTGTGAACCGCGATGATGGCATAAAACCGCCGGTCTCAGGCGCCGCCGCTGGCGCTCTCCGCGCTCTGCTGCAGCAGGTTAAGCAGGGCTGCGGCCTTGTCGAAGGTTTCCTGGTATTCGGCTTCGCGCTGCGAGTCGGCAACAATGCCGCCGCCCGCCCAGAACCGTACGATGCCGCGCGAATGCACCAGCGTGCGGATGGCGATATTGCTGTCCATGTCGCCGTCGTAACCGATATAACCGATGGCGCCGCAATACACGCCGCGGCGGTGCGGCTCCAGCTCCTCAATGATCTGCATCGCACGCGTTTTCGGCGCACCGGTGATCGAACCGCCGGGGAAGGCACCGCGCAGCAGGTCGATGGCGTCGCGCCCTTCGGCGAGGCGTCCGGTCACCGTACTGACCAGATGATGCACCGTGGCAAAACTTTCCACTTCAAACAGCCGCGGCACTTTCACCGAACCGATGGCGCAGTTTTTCGACAGGTCGTTGCGCAGCAGATCAACAATCATCAGGTTTTCGGCACGGTCTTTTTCGCTCGCCACCAGTTCGGCGATGCGTTCGGCATCGAGCCTGGCGTGACCGGCGCGCGGCCGCGTGCCCTTGATCGGCTTGGTTTCCACCTGACCATTGGCCACACGCAGAAAACGTTCCGGCGATGCCGACAGGATCTGCGCGTAGGGCGTATTCAGGTATGCCGAATACGGAGCGGGATTGATCAGCCGCAAGCGCTGGTAAGCCAACCAGGGATCACCGCTGGCATGGGCGGTAAAACGCTGCGCCAGATTGACCTGATAACAATCACCGGCACGGATGTAATCAAGGATGTGGTCAAAAGCGTGGCCGTAACCCTTGGGGGTGAAATTCGAAGTCACCGGCGAGGTGACACGGAAAGGCGCGCGCTGCCGTTCCGGCAATGCCGCGGTAAACAACCGGACCAGACCATCCCATTTGCGATCGGTATCCGGATCGCGTCCCTGCCCGACCAGCCAGGCGCGCTGCTCGGAGTGATCCACCACCACCGCCCAGTCGTAAATACCGACGGCCATATCCGGAATGCGTTCGCTGTCGCGGGCGCGTGCCGGCAGACGCTCGAGTCGCCGTGCAAGGTCGTAACCGAAATAACCGATCGCCCCCCCTGCAAATGGCAACTCGCCGCGGCAGGAAGGATCAATCGCCAACTGCTCGCGCAGCAGTTCGAAGGGATCCGCACGTGAGAGTTCGCTGGTCTCGCCGTGCACTTCGGTCAGACCACCGCGCGTCACCAGCCGCACATGCGGTTCGGCGGCGATGATGTCGTAACGCGCCTGCCCCGGGTAATGCAGCCCGCTGTCGAGAAACACCGCCCACGGCCGATCCGCCACAGCCTCGAACAGCGCAGCGCTGTCGGGGCGGTAAGGTAATTCGGTCAGCAGCGGGATGGGCATAAAATAATCAATAAAAACAATTACTTATTGAATTCATTCGGTATGCAGTACTGATTTTCTCAGATTCCCGGTCTGCACAGTTACTCAAACCATGCGTCTATGACCGAGGCAATGGCCATCAAGTGCCGCAAAAAGTCTGATACCCGGCCGACTCGCTGGCTGGCGCCGGATCGGCGTAAGCCGCAAATTCCATTTTTTCCTCAAACGGCTGCTGCAATACCGTCAGCAGTTTTTCGAATGGCGCGTAGTCACCGAGATCCACCGCAGCCGCCAGCGCTTCTTCGACACGATGATTGCGCGGAATGTAAACCGGGTTCACCGCACGCATTGCCTGCGCACGCTGCGCGGGCGCAACACCTTCACCGTTGATACGTGCACGCCAGCGCGGCAGCCATTCGTTTAATGCTGCGTCGTCGGCATAGAGCTTGCGCAGAAAAGCCTCGCGCGAAGCATCAAGGGCTTCGGCGGCATCAGCGAGCCGGCGGAAGGCCTGGGTGAAATCCACGCCCTGTCCTTCCATACCCCTCAGGAAATCCTGCGCAAGCGCAAGGTCCTCCGCCTCATCGCGCGCCAATCCCAGTTTGAGACGCATGCCGCGCAACCAATAGTGTTCGTATCGCTGCTGGAAAGCCTCGAGAATTTCCATCGCCTTCTGCACCGCACGTTCCTGATCGTCGTTTTGTTCAGCCGCCAGCAAGGGCAGCAGCGCCTCGGCCAGGCGCGCCAGATTCCAGTTGGCGATCGGCGGCTGGTTGGCATAGGCATAACGGCCCTGCTCATCAATGGAGCTGAACACCGTCGCCGGATTGTAGTGATCCATGAACGCACAGGGACCGTAGTCGATGGTTTCACCGGACAGTGTCATGTTGTCGGTGTTCATCACGCCGTGAATGAAACCGACGTTCATCCAGCGCGCGATCAGTTCAGCCTGGCGTTCACACACCGCACGCAGCAGACCGAGGCAAGAATCGGCCTGACCTTTGAGTTCGGGGTAATGCCGTGCAATCACATAATCGGCGAGCTTGCGCAAGGTTGCATCATCACCGCGCGCCGTCACAAACTGGAAAGTGCCGACGCGGATATGACTCGCCGCCACCCGCGTCAGTACCGCGCCCGGCAGATTGCGCTCGCGGCGCACCGATTCACCGGTGGTCACCGCCGCCAGTGCCCGCGTGGTCGGAATACCCAGCGCATGCATGGCTTCGCCGATGATGTATTCCCGCAGCACAGGACCCAGCGCTGCCTTGCCGTCGCCACCGCGTGAAAACGGCGTGCGGCCGGAACCCTTGAAAGCGATGTCGCGGCGTTTGCCGTATCTGTCGATGACCTCACCGAGCAGCAGTGCACGACCGTCGCCCAGTTGCGGCGAGAACCCGCCGAACTGGTGGCCGGCATAGGCCTGTGCAATGGTTGTCGCACCTGAAGGCAATTGATTCCCGGAGAAAATCAGCGCACCTTCCGGTGTATCGAGCACCTTGGCATCAAGACCCAACTCTTCCGCCAGCGCGTGATTGAGCTTGATCAACCGGGGCTCGACGACCTCTGCGGCTTTCCATGGCACATACAGCCCTTCAAGATCGCGGGCGTAGGTGTTGTCAAAGGAAAAAGCGGAGGTGGTCATGGCAATAATTCCGTTCAGAACACCACCACACTGCGGATCGATTCCCCGGAATGCATCAGATCAAATCCCTTGTTGATGTCT
Organism: uncultured Burkholderiales bacterium; assembly: GCA_966096475.1. Classification (GTDB taxonomy): domain Bacteria; phylum Pseudomonadota; class Gammaproteobacteria; order Burkholderiales; family SG8-41. The sequence goes on along the minus strand of CBHTVL010000064.1, from coordinate 2,281 downwards.
TCCAGCTTCAGCTTGTGCGTAATCAGGTCGTCGATATTGATCTTGCCGTCCATATACCAGTCCACAATCTTCGGCACGTCGCGCCGGCCCTTGGCGCCGCCGAAAGCCGTGCCTTTCCACACGCGTCCCGTCACCAGCTGGAACGGCCGCGTCTTGATTTCCTGACCCGCGCCGGCGACACCGATGATCACCGACACGCCCCAGCCCTTGTGGCAGCACTCCAGCGCCTGGCGCATCACATCGACATTGCCGATGCATTCAAAGCTGTAGTCGGCGCCGCCCTTGGTCAGGTTGACCAGATAAGGCACCAGATCGCCACCGACTTCCTTCGGGTTGACGAAATGGGTCATGCCGAATTTTTCGGCAAGCGGTTTGCGCGCATCATTCAGATCAACGCCGACGATCATGTTCGCGCCGGCGAGTCTTGCGCCCTGGATCACGTTGAGACCGATGCCGCCGAGACCGAAGACCACAACATTGGCGCCCGGCTCCACTTTCGCGGTATTGATCACTGCGCCGATGCCGGTGGTCACGCCGCAGCCGATGTAACAAACCTTGTCGAAAGGCGCGTCCTCGCGGATTTTGGCGAGCGCGATTTCCGGCACCACGGTGTAGTTGGCGAAGGTTGACGTGCCCATGTAATGAAACACGCGCTCGCCGCCGACCGAAAAGCGGCTGCTGCCGTCGGGCATCACGCCCTGGCCCTGCGTGGTGCGGATGGCCTGGCACAGATTGGTCTTGCCGCTGAGGCAGTACTCGCACTGGCGGCATTCCGGGGTGTATAAAGGAATGACGTGATCGCCCTTTTTCAGGCTGGTCACCCCCGGCCCGATATCGACGACGACGCCCGCACCTTCATGACCGAGAATGGCCGGAAACAACCCTTCAGGGTCTGCCCCCGAGCGCGTGAACTCATCGGTATGGCAGATGCCTGTCGCCTTGATTTCGACCAGCACTTCGCCTGCGCGCGGCCCGTCCAGGTCGACGGTTTCAATGGTCAGGGGGGCGCCGGCCTTGTGCGCGACAGCGGCTTTGACTTTCATCAGTTATGCTCCGGGAAGGTTGTCTTTTGAAGAACACACATTTTAGCGCCTGCATTGGCGTTACACTTAAGCCATGAAGCGTATTTACCGCGGTCGTTTCGCCCCCTCTCCCACCGGTCCATTGCACTTTGGTTCACTGGTCGCTGCAGTCGGCAGTTATCTCGACGCCAAAGCCAATGGCGGCGTCTGGCTCCTGCGCATGGATGACCTCGACCTGTCCCGGACCGTTCCCGGCGCGGCAGACATCATCCTGCGTTCCCTGGAAAAACTGGGCATGGCCTGGGATGAAACGGTGGTCTATCAGAGCAGCCGCAGTGAGGCCTACGAAAAAGCGCTGAAAGTCCTGAAAAAACGCAAACTGATTTACCCCTGCGCCTGCAGCCGGCGTGAAATCGCCGATTCGGCGGTCGGCGGACTCGACGGTCCGATTTACCCCGGCACCTGCCGCAAAGGCCTGCTCGCCGGCCGCGCCGCACGCGCGGAACGTGTCATCACCGACAACAACCGCATCGAACTCAAGGACGCCATCCAGGGCAAGATTGCACACAGCCTGGAACGCCAGGTCGGTGACTTTGTGGTGAAACGCGCGGACGGATACTTCGCCTATCAGCTGGCCGCGGTGGTCGACGACGCCGATCAGGGCATCACCGATATCGTTCGCGGCGCCGATCTGCTGGATTCAACAACGCGGCAGATTTATCTGCAGCAGTTGCTGGGTTACACCACGCCGCGTGACGCCCACCTGCCGGTGGCCGTGAATGTGCTCGGTGAAAAACACTCCAAGCAGACACTGGCCGCACCGATCGACGCCGGCGACCCGCTGGCAACGCTGAACCCGGTGCTCGCCTTCCTCGGCCAGGACATGATCAGTGATGCGGATCCGGAAAAAATGGCCGACTTCTGGAAACGCGCCATTGCCGGCTGGGATCTCGCCCGCGTGCCGCGCCGGCGCACGGAACCCGCGCCGGTCTAGTTCGTTCCTTCTTTATTCCTAGTACATCCCCGGCCTGAACACCTCGACTTCGGTCAGCAGCACCCTGACCGAAAAATGGCTGCCGAACTGTTCCAGCACCTGCTGCGCTACCTGCTCCGCAACGGCACGCTCGCAAATCACTTTCATCTCGATCGTACGGTCGGTTTCGCCAGCCCCCTCGCGCCGGCGCTCACCATCCGCCGAAAAACTGCCGCCGCGCACCTCGTGCACGGTATAGCCGTGCGCGCCCAGACGGGCAGCAAGG
>CBHTVL010000063.1:0-8427 GCA_966096475.1 uncultured Burkholderiales bacterium | reverse complement strand
ACCCAGCCGCTTCAGCAGCTTCTGCGCAAACTGCTGCTCTTCCAGCTTCAGCGGAATGCCGGCAACGGTCAAAGCGCCGCGGCTGTCGCGGCGCATGGTCAGTACCGGCCGGTAAATATCCAGCGCATGAAAATTGATCTGCAGCAGTGCCGCGGAGCGCCAGGACAGTGTGGCCTCAACCCGGGGCAGTTCCAGTGCGGGGCGGCCTTCGGCGTCATGCACCACCACCTGGTCAAAAGCCAGTTGGGGACGCAGCCCGTTCCAGTTGCCGCTGAGTCCGCCGATGGTGACTTTCTGCTGGACCGACGCACTCAGCCGTTGCGCGATGTCTTCCCGGTAATTGCCGATATCGGGCAGTATCCAGTAGCGGAAACCGAGGATGGTGGCGGCAAAAACAAATCCCGTCACCAGCACCGCCCAGGTCAGCACGCGATAGATCCACAGGGAACTGCTCTGGATCCAGCTGCGGGCTGCGGCAAGACTCATATCACGCCTGAAAAATTATAAAATGCGATAGTGAAACAAGGGCTTAGCAATTCTAACAGGTTGGCGGAAAAACCCGGACGCGACACCCCGGGGAAAACGCCAATGACCCCGGTTCCCGGGAACACATCCACCCGCCGCCAGGACGCATGACAACAAACAACGCACAACCGGCCGCCGCCGCAGACTCGATCACAGCTGCCGCCTGTTACAGCCGCTACCTCGAACGCCTGCTGGCGGCGAATCCTGCCGTGCTGACGGCTGCCGAACTGGATATCCCCTTTGCTGCGGCGCACATGCAGTCCGGACTGGAAACCTCCGGCATCAGCGACGATGCGTCTCTCGGCCGCGCGCTGCGCCGCCTGCGCCAGCGCGTCATGGCGCGCCTGATCTGCCGCGATCTGAGCGGGCGCGCAAACCTCGGCGAGGTCGTTACCACGGTCACCGGTCTGGCCGAGGTCACCATCCGTACTGCGGTGGAACGGCTGCACCGCGATCTTGTCGCGGTGCACGGTGAACCCCGCGGCGCCACCGACCAGAAGCCCCAGCAGTTGCACGTCGTCGGCATGGGCAAACTCGGCGGCGCCGAACTGAATGCCTCGTCCGATATCGACCTGGTGCTGGTCTATCCGGAAGAAGGCGAGACCGACGGCACACGCGTACTGAGCAATCACGAATTTTTCACCCGCCTCGCACGGCGCCTGATCAATGCACTCAACGAATGGACTGAAGACGGTTTCGTGTTCCGCGTCGACACCCGGCTGCGGCCTTACGGCGACAGCGGACCGCTGGTAGTCAGCTTCGAGATGCTCGAGAACTACCTGATTACCCAGGGCCGCGCCTGGGAACGTTATGCCTGGATCAAGGGCCGCGTGCTGACCGGCGACCAGCCGGATGCGCTGATGGCGATGGTCAAGCCCTTCGTGTTCCGGCGTCACCTCGACTACAGCGCCTTCGCCTCGATGCGCAGCCTGCACAGCCAGGTCCGCCACGAAGTAAACCGCCGCGACCGTCTCGACAACATCAAGCTCGGGCCCGGCGGCATCCGTGAAATCGAATTCACCGTGCAGGTCTTCCAGCTGATCCGCGGCGGTCATGAACGTTCGCTGCAGCAGCAGCCGACGCTGCCGGTGCTCGCGGCGCTGGGCGAACGCGGTTTCATTGAAGCCGCCGCGGTCACCGAACTGCGCGATGCCTATATCTTTCTGCGCAACCTCGAACACCGCCTGCAGTACCGCGATGACCAGCAGACCCAGGAACTGCCGACCGACCCGGCCGAACTCGCCCTCGTCGCGCAAAGCATGAATTTTGCCGACACCGCGTCATTCAGCGCCGAACTGGCGCGGCACCGTGCAGCCGTCTCCAGGCATTTCGAGGCCATCTTCGGTGAAGACGATATCAACGAACACCCGCTCGCCGGGCTGTGGCACATGCCCCCGGAAGACGCTGCCGCTGCAGAAGAACGGCTGTCGGCCATGGGTTATGCACAGGCGCCGGAAATCTGCCGCCGGCTGTCGATGTTCCGCCACGGCAACCGTTACCGTCAGATGCCGGCCGACAGCCAACGCCGCCTCGACCGTCTGGTCCCGGCAGCGATTGCCGCCGCAGTCACGCGGCGCGGGCCCGATGTCACGCTGGAGCGCTTGCTCGGACTGTTTGAAAGCATCAGCCGCCGCGAAGCCTATCTCGCGCTGTTGCATGAATATCCGCATGCACTCGACCGTGTGGCCGACCTGATGAGCGCGAGCCCCTGGGTGGCGCAGTACATTACCCAGCACCCCATCCTGCTCGACGAGCTGCTCGATACGCGCACGCTGCTGGCCACGCCCGACTGGCCGGCGCTGCAGAGCGCGCTGCGCGCCGGTCTCGCCACCGTCGAGGGCGACACCGAGCGGCAGATGGACATGCTGCGGCACGTCAAGAACACCCACACCCTGCACTGTGTCGCCCAGGATCTCGCCGGCTCACTGCCGCTGGAAACATTGAGCGATCACCTGTCGGATCTGGCGAGCATCATTCTTGAGGAAGTACTGCAACTGTCGTGGCGCGGCCTGAAGCAGCGTCATCGCGACAATCCGCTGTTTGCCATCGTCGGTTACGGCAAGCTCGGCGGCAAGGAGCTCGGCTATGCCTCCGATCTCGACATCGTTTTCGTCTACGACGATCCGGCACCGGAAGCCGCGGAAAACTACGCGCGCCTCGCCCAGCGCATCAACAACTGGCTGACCAGCGTCACCGCCGCCGGCATCCTCTACGAGACCGACCTGCGGCTGCGTCCGGACGGCGTCAGCGGACTGCTGGTGACGCCGCTCGACACCATGCGCCGTTACCAGCTCGAGCAGGCCTGGCTGTGGGAACACCAGGCGCTGACCCGGGCGCGCGCCGTCGCCGGTGATGCCGCAATCGGCTGCGCCTTTGAACAGCTGCGTATCGAAGTACTGTGCGCGCCGCGCGAAGAAACCAAACTGCGCGACGGCATTCTCGAAATGCGCGACAAGATGCTCGAAGCCCACCCCAACAAAAGTGCGCTGTTCGATCTGAAGCACGATCACGGCGGCATCATTGATGTCGAGTTCATGGTGCAGTACCTGGTGCTGGGTCATGCCCGGGACCACAAGGAACTGACCGCCAATACCGGCAATCTGGCGCTGCTGAAAACCGCTGCCGACCTCGGCCTGATCAGCGCTGCACAGGCGGAATCGGTACGCACGGCTTACCGGCAATTCCGCGCACTGCAGCACCAGCTGCGGCTGGCCGGCGAACGTTATGCGCGGGTGGAACCGCAGGCCGTCGCGGACGCGACCGCTGCAGTAAACCGGTTATGGAAATCGCTGCTGGGCGCAGCGAAGCAGTAAGGCAGGAGCGGCTAAACGACGACTTCGCGCAAATGCGGTGCAAGGTCGATCAGCTTGTAAACCTCGATATTGCCCTTGCCCTTGCCGACGACGTTGATCGGCCCTTCGAACTCGAACTGGTGGCGGGAGCGCCGGTAAGTGGTCACATCCACCAGAATGATGCCGGAACGCGCCTCGTCGGTAATGCGGCTGGCGATATTGACGGTGTCGCCCCACAGGTCATAAATAAACTTGCGGGTGCCGATGACGCCGGCCACTACCGGGCCCGAACAGATGCCGATATGGATGGCCAGGCTCATGCCTTTCTCTTTCGAGAGGGTCTCCATGTACTGGCGCATTTCCAGAGCCAGCCTCAGCGAAGCCGACGTGTAGTCCCGCGCATCAACGGCAAAATCAACGCCATCATGCTCCAGCAATCCGCCAGCGACCAGATAGGCATCGCCGATGGTCTTGATTTTTTCGAGCCGGTGGAATTCCGCCATCGAATCAAACTTGGAAAAAATCGTGTTCAGCAATTCAACCATCGCTTTTGGCGGCAGTTCTTCCGACAGCCGCGTGAAGTCGATGATGTCGGCGAACATTACCGTCACATCGGCAAAACCGTCGGCGATGATGCCCTGTGAATCCTTGAGACGACGGGCAATCGGAGCGGGCAGGATGTTCAGCAGCAGGGATTCCGATTTCTCCTGCTCGACGCGCAGCAGGACATTCTGCTCGTTCACCGCATCCTGCAGCTTGTCGCGCTGGCGCACGAAATAACTGATCAGCAGGTACATGATGGTCGACATCGCCGCGAAGTTCAGCGTGAAGAACACCGCGATACTCTGCATCGTCACACCGGACTCCTGTCCGGAAGTCAGCCAGAAATCGAAAAAGCCGGAAATCGCCGTCATCACGATATAAGCGGCGTACCAGGGCAGCGACGGCTTGGCGCCCTGGAAAATCATCACCCCCACCGGCGCCAGCAGCGCCCACAGCGCAACACCGGAAGAACTGACGTAACTGCCGATGCTCCACTGCATGATGAAGGGCATGAACAGGAACAGGCTGACCTGCGTGGTGCGGAACACCACGAAATTCAGCGTATAGACGTAATAGGCCAGAGAGGCTGCGGAAATCGCGAGGTAGGTCAGGGGCACCGTCGAGGAAAACTTGATGCCCATCGCCCAGTACAGCGCAAGCCACAGGATCGAGCCGAAGCCCATCAGGCCGCAGGCAAAGATCAGCAGCGTCTTGTTGAGCTTGTCCTGCTCGCTGTCCTGCTCGTTGATGACGCGGTCGCTCAGGCCGTTGAGCCACGCACGCAGCTTATGGAGCATTTATTCTCCCGCCATGGCATGCCGCATCACGGCTGCCACCCCATTTTTGATTAGTGCGCAATTGTACCCGCTAACGGCTGATTCTTGGGGTTTCGCAGGCGGCAGAAAGCCAATTTTCCCGGAGCAAGTCGGCAGCGCCGGGCAAATCGGCTAGAATCCCGATCAAGCAGCGCAAGACGGCCGCCCGGCATTGCGGCTCAAGCCATGACCCCGGCCCGCCGGTCTCGCACGCACAACCCAATCCGCAATATTGTTCGAACACAAACGGGAGAATTTCGGCATGTCCATGGCAGATCGCGACGGGCAAATCTGGTACGACGGGAAGCTGGTGCCCTGGCGCGATGCAAACACCCACGTCCTGACCCACTCCCTCCACTACGGGCTGGCCGTATTCGAAGGCGTCCGGGCGTACAAAACCGATATCGGCACCGCGATTTTCCGTCTCAAGGAACACACCGAGCGGCTGTTCAATTCCGCGCACATCTACATGATGAAAATCCCGTACACCCGGGAACAGATCATGGAAGCGCAGCGGGAAGTCGTGCGCGTCAACAATCTCGAGTCCTGCTACATCCGGCCGATCGCCTTCTACGGCTCGGAAAAAATGGGCGTGTCACCCAAGGGCGCCAGCGTGCATGTCGCCATCGCCGCCTGGCCCTGGGGCGCCTATCTCGGTCCGGAAGCCCTGGAAAAGGGCATCCGCGTCAAGACATCGTCCTTCGCCCGCCACCATGTCAACGTGTCGATGTGCCGCGCCAAGTATTCCGGCACCTATGCCAACTCGATCCTCGCCAATCTCGAAGCCACCGAACACGGCTACGACGAAGGCCTGCTGCTGGATGTCGACGGTTTTGTCGCCGAAGGCTCGGGCGAGAACCTGTTCATGGTCAAAAACGGCAAACTCTATGAGCCGGAACTGACCAGCGCGCTGATCGGCATCACCCGCGACTCGATCATCACCCTCGCCCGCGAAATGGGCTATGAAGTCGCTGCCAAGCGCATCACCCGCGACGACCTCTACCTTGCTGACGAAGCCTTCTTCACCGGCACCGCCGCCGAGGTCACCCCGATCCGCGAGCTCGACGGCCGCGTCATCGGCGAGGGCAAACGCGGCCCGATCACCACACAACTGCAGAAGCGCTTCTTCGACTGCGTCAACGCCAAAACCGGCGAGCATCGCGACTGGCTGTCGCCGGTTGCCAAGTAACCCTTCAGGTCCAGCCATGAGCGAACCCACTGCCAACAAATCGCGCAAGATCGAAGTCACCGCCACCGATCTTCCGCTGCACTGCCCGATGCCGTCGATGCTGCTGTGGAACGCCCACCCCCGGGTGTTCCTGCCGGTGGAAAAAACCGGCGAGGCGCTGTGCCCGTACTGCGGCACGCAGTACACGCTGAAGGGCGGCGCCGGCGCCGGGCATCACTGAGCAATGAGCGCGGCACGGTGCCTGCCGTTCCGCGCCGTGCGCCGGTCATGAACATTCTTGTCGTCGGTCCGTCCTGGGTCGGCGATACCGTTATCTCGCAAGTTCTGCTGCAACTGCTGAAACAGCAGCATCCGTCGGCCGGCATCGACTATCTCGCCCCGCCTTGGACACTGCCGCTGTTAAAGCGCATGCCCGAAGTTCGGCAGGGCATCCTCAATCCCTTCGGTCACGGCGCACTGCAACTCGGCGCACGCCGCCGGCTCGGACTGGAACTGCAAACAGGCCGCTACGACCAGGCGCTGGTGCTGCCCAATTCATGGAAATCGGCCTTGCCGCCATGGTTTGCCGGCATCCCCCTGCGCAGCGGATTCCGCGGCGAAGCGCGCTGGGGACTGCTCAATGATTTACGCAAACTGGATCCGCAGGCCTTGCCGCAAATGGCGGACCGGTTTGCCGCACTGGCCTTCCCCGCCGGCACAATGCTGCCGCCCCTGCCTCGCCCGGCCCTGCATTCCACATCCGGGCAACAGCAGCAGTTACTGGCAAGACTGGGCATTGATCCATCACGACCCGCGGTCGCGTTCTGTCCGGGCGCCGAATACGGTCCCGCGAAACGCTGGCCTGAAAAACATTTCGCCGCGCTGGCCCGTCTGCTGGCTGCACGCGGCTACGCCATCTGGCTGGTCGGCTCCCCCAAGGACCACGCGGTCGCGGAAACAATCGCGCAGGATGCGCAGGGCCTTTGCACCAATCTCTGCGGCAAAACGGATATCGCCGAAGCCACCGACCTGCTCGCCGCGGCAAAACTGGTGGTGACCAATGACTCGGGCCTGATGCACGTTGCTGCCGCGGTCGGCCGCCCGGTGATCGCGCTGTACGGATCGAGCTCGCCGTTGTTTACCCCGCCGCTGTCTGCCGACGCGCGTATCGTGACGCTGAACCTTGATTGCAGCCCCTGCTTCAAACGCATTTGCCCGCTCGGACACCTGAACTGCCTGAACAATCTGTCGCCCGGGCGCGTTTTCGACGAAATCGATTTTGCTAAACTGGCGATGTGATTCCGCCGGGAGTTGCCGTGAAAAAAACGCTGTTCGCCACACCGCAGGATGCCGAGGCCGCGTTTTACGACGCCTTCATCAAACGCGATCTCGAAGCGATGATGGAAGTCTGGGCCGAAGAGGATGACATCTACTGCGTTCATCCCGGCACCTCACGGGTATCCGGTTACGAAAAAGTGCGGGAGTCCTGGCGGCTGATTTTCAGCGGCGGACAGGATCTGCGTTTTTCGCTGCGCGAACAGCAACTGATTCACACCATGATGCTTGCCGTGCACAGCGTCTACGAGCAAGTCACCGTCGCAGCGCAACCGCGTGCGCAGCAGACCATGATCGCCACCAACGTCTATCAGCGCACCGAACGCGGCTGGCGCATGGTCGTCCACCATGCGGCCGTTGCGCCCGCAACCGCCAAGCCCGACATCACCGGCGAGCCCGCTACCAAGACGCTTCACTGAATGAAACGCGGCTGCCGGCCGCCGCGAAAAATGCTGTCCGTATAGTGAATCTTCCGGCGCCCGTTCAAAAAGCATGGGCTAAACTCCGGCCGTACGCTGCACGGTTACATCCCCCTGTTTCAAGCGTTGCAGCCGCAAAAAACACAAACCCGGACTCTCATGACCGTCAAAGAACTCGCGCTGCCGCAACGCAGCCCCAAGCCCCGCCGTCGCGGCATTACCTCGATGATCGATTTCGGACCCGACACCTTCGGCTGGTCCGGCGGCGAACGCGGCATTGCCGACCTGCTGGACGTTGCAGCCGGCTATATCGACTACGCCAAGATCTATGCAATGAATGCGCTGCTGATCCCGGGCGACGTGGTCAAACGCACGACAAAGCTCTATCTCGATGCCGGCGTGATGCCGTTCGCCGGCGGCATCCTGTTTGAATACGCCTGGCACCGCAATGAAATCGACGGACTGGTTGCGCTGCTCAAACGCCTGGCAATCCCCGGGCTCGAGATTTCCGAAAACTATGTGACGCTCAGCGACGATGAACGCCAGCGCATGATCGACCACTTCCAGAAAGCCGGCATCAAGATCGTCTATGAATTCGGCCGCAAAAATCCGGAAGATCCGCTGAGCCTCGACTACCTTGAAGGCATCGTGCGTTCGGTCGCGGCTCAGGGCATCCACCATGTCACAGTGGAACAGTGCGAGATGGATCTGCTGGCCAAGGATGCACCGCAGAGCCTGAAGGCGCTGTGCGAGCAGGACTGGTTCGACCATGTCGTCATTGAAGCCGACCCCTACCGCTTCCCGCAGCAACATGTGCAGATGCTGCGCGA
>CBHTVL010000062.1:0-8583 GCA_966096475.1 uncultured Burkholderiales bacterium | reverse complement strand
GTAGCCGTGGAACAGTTCAACCATCCCGGCCGGTGCATTGTTGACCACGGTTTCGTAAATGTCGCGGCGTACGATGACCGCGCCCATCGGCACGGTGCCATTGGTCAGTCCTTTGGCGATGATCATCATGTCCGGCACCACGCCGGCCGCTTCGGCGGCAAAGCAGGGGCCGGTGCGGCCGAAGCCGGTGATGACTTCATCGAATATCAGCAGCAGGCCGTATTTGTCGCAGATCTGGCGCAGTCGTTCGAGGTAACCCTTGGGCGGTACCAGTACGCCGGTGGAGCCGGCGAGCGGTTCGACGATCACCGCCGCGATATTGCTGGCATCGTGCAGCGGCACGATCCGTGTTTCGAGTTCATCGGCGAGATGCGCGCCCCAGGCGGGCTGACCGCGGCTGAATGCGTTTTCCTTGAGATTGTGCGTATGCCCCATGTGATCCACACGGAACAGCATGTTGCCGTAGGCTTTGCGATTGGCCGGAATGCCGCCGACGGAAATGCCGCCGAAGCCTGCGCCGTGGTAGCCGCGTTCACGACCGATCAGCACATTGCGGTGACCTTCGCCGCGTGTGCGGTGGTAGGCGAGGGCAATCTTCAGCGCGGTGTCGACACCCTCGGAGCCCGAGTTGCAATAGAACACGTGGTCGAGGTCGCCCGGTGCCATCGCTGCCAGGCGTTCGGCGACGCGGAAAGCATCGGGATGCCCCATCTGGAACGCCGGCGCGTAGTCCATCGTCGCGACCTGTTTCTGGATGGCTTCGACGATGCGCGGGCGGCAATGACCGGCATTGACGCACCACAGGCCTGAGGTGCCGTCGAGAATCTGCCGGCCGTCGTCGGTTGAATAGTGCATGTCCTTTGCGGCCACCAGCATGCGCGGCGCCTGCTTGAAGGCGCGGTTGGCGGTGAAGGGCATCCAGTAGGAATCGAGTTTGGTGTCGCGTGCAGTCATGGCAGTTCCGGAGCGTTTTTTGATATGCCGCGCCTGTGTGTTCAGCGCGGCGGATTCAGGGGTCATGCTACCATCTTCGCGCCATGACAAAACGCGTCGCCCGGTGCTTGATGGTTCGCTGGCTGGGTCTGCTGCCCCTTGCCGTGGTATTCCTGTTGTTGCCGGTGATGATCAGCACACCGGTCGCCAATGCCGAGACCTTGAAGGTCGGCTCGAAACGCTTCACCGAGTCGTATCTGCTCGGTGAAATCATCGCCGGCACCGCGCAGCGCGCGGGTGTCGCCGATGTCGAACATCACCCCGGTCTTGGCAATTCGGCCATTCTTTTCTCGGCGCTGAAAAGCGGTGCCATTGATCTTTACCCCGACTACAGCGGCACGGTGGCGCTGGAACTGCTCGGATTAAAGCGGGTGCCGCCGCTGCCTGAACTCAACAGCTTGCTCGCGACGCATGGACTTGCAGCCGGCGTCCCTCTCGGATTCGACAATGCCTATGCGCTGGCGATGCGCGCAACAAAAGCGGAGCAAGGCGGCCATGCGCTGATCAGCGATCTGCGCGGCGTGCGCGATCTTCGTGCCGGTTTGTCGCCGGAATTTCTCAACCGGCGTGACGGTTGGCCGGCCTTGCGCGCGGCTTACGGACTGGAAGGCCTGCAGGTCCGCAGCCTCGAACACGGTCTGGCCTACGGGGCTCTGGCCCGGGAGCAGGTTGATCTCATCGACGTGTACACCACCGATCCGCAAATCACGCGGCAAGGGTTGAAGCTGCTGCGCGATGACCGGCAGGTATTTCCGGCGTACGAGGCCTTGCTGGTCTATCGCATGGATGTGGCGCGGCGGCATCCGCAAGCCTGGACTGCGCTGCAGGGACTGGAAGGCAGGTTGGATGCGGAAACCATGCGCGGTCTGAATGCCGCGGTTGAATTGGACGGTCGCAGTTTTGCTGCGGTCGCAGGGCAGTGGCTGGAAGGTGGTGTCCGGGTCACGGGAGAGCGTCAGACGTTTCTCGCTGTTCTGCTGGGTCCGGATCTGGTCCGGCTGACTGCGCAGCATCTTTTGTTGGTTTGCAGCTCTTTAATGTTGAGTGTTTTAGTCGGCATTCCCTTGGGGGTCTGGTCGCAACGGGTTCCCCGGGCCGGGCGTTGGATATTGCCATTGACCGGAATCCTTCAAACCGTGCCGAGTCTGGCGCTGCTGGCTTTTTTGATTGCGGCGCTCGGGCAGATTGGCGCCTTGCCGGCGGTTCTGGCGTTGTTTGTCTACGCCTTGCTGCCGATTGTTCGCAGTACGGAAGCCGCTCTGGCCGGGGTTGGGCGGGAGATGCTGGATGCGGGTCGAGCGCTCGGTCTCTATGCCTGGCAGCGCTTACGGCTGATTGAAATGCCGCTGGCCCTGCCGGGGGTGCTGGCCGGCATCAAAACGGCTGCAGTCATCAATGTCGGCACGGCGACCATCGCCGCATTCATCGGCGCCGGCGGGTATGGCGAGCGCATCGTCGCCGGTCTGGCCGTCAACGACCGGGATCTGATGCTGGCCGGGGCGATTCCAGCCGCCGTGCTGGCGCTGCTGTTTGAACTGCTGTTCCGCTGGCTGGATCGGCGGGTCTGGCGCTGCCGGGATGCCGATGCCACATCCGGCTGATTGCCACATCATGGGAAATGGCCATTGCATGAACTTAATCAACAGTTTGCTGTCATTGCTGTAGCGCATTTGCGGCGCATTTCTTCCGGTAACCGGTGCAGTTATACTGCTGCGCCGGACAGAGCACATTGCCAGCCGGGAGGCAGAACAGCCGCAGCGTCAGGGACCGGATAAATAATAATGAGTGATCGCGAAGTCGATCAGCAGCTTGTAGAGCGGGTGCAGCAGGGCGACAAGCGGGCATTCGATCTGCTGGTCACTAAATACCAGCGCAAGCTGGGGCGGCTGCTATCGCGCTTTATCCGGGACCCCAGCGAGGTTGAGGATGTGACGCAGGAAGCGTTTATCAAAGCCTACCGGGCACTGCCGGGCTTCAGGGGCGAGAGTGCTTTTTATACCTGGCTCTACCGGATCGGTATCAATACGGCCAAGAACCACCTGGTGGCCATGGGGCGGCGGGCGCCGACCAGCACGGAACTGGATGCGGAAGAGGCGGAATCGACCGAGGCTGGGGAGCAGTTGCGGGACCTGAATACCCCGGAAAACCAGCTGATGAGCAAACAAGTCGGGGAAACAGTGAACCAAACCCTGCTTGAATTGCCAGAGGAATTGAGGACGGCCATTACGCTGCGCGAGGTAGAAGGCCTGAGTTACGAGGAAATTGCTGAAATCATGCAATGTCCGGTCGGTACGGTCCGGTCCAGGATTTTCAGAGCCCGCGAAGCCGTCGCGGGCAAGTTAAGACCCTTGCTGGGCACCAGCAAGGACAGGAGATGGTGAGATGGAACAGATTTCCGCGCTGATGGACAACGAACTTTCGCCCCAGGATTCCGGTCAGGCTTTGCGCCGGCTCGGTGATACGCCTGAGGCCAGGGAAAACTGGGAAACCTACCATCTGATCGGAGATGCCCTGCGCGGACAGGCCGGCGGCATTAACGTCGCTGCCCGGGTTTCCGCGGCTTTGCAAAACGAGCCCACCGTCCTGGCGCCGCGGCGCGCCGAGAAGCCGGGCAAGGCTTTCACCTACGCATTGTCGGCCGCGGCTTCGGTTTCGGCCATTGCGGTGGTGGGCTGGATGGCTTTTTCGACCGGTCCGGCAGTCAATCCGCAGGTTGAACTGGCCAAGGCGGTTCCGGCGGCACCGACGGTCCAGTCTGCCGAGCCGCAACTGGTGAGTTCCCCCAGCGGTGACCAGATGAATGAATATCTGCTCGCGCACCAGGGTGTTTCGCCCAGCAGCGGGCTGCAGGGCGTGGCACCTTATATCCGCACCATTTCCGCAACCACCCAGGCCGGCCGGTAGCGCCCGATGAAAGTCTGCTGGATTCTTTTTTGCGGTTTGCTGCCTGCAGCTTCTTTCGCTGCGGAGAGCGATCGTGAAGGCCTGGCCATGCTGGAAAAAATGGCGGCCGCCAGTCACAACACCAATTACTCCGGCACTTTTGTGTTTAATCACGCCGGTCAGTCCGAAACCTCGCGCATCGCACATTTTGTCAATCCGGCGGGCGGAGTACTTGAGCGTCTGGAGACACTGGACGGTCCCGCACGGGAAGTCATCCGCACCAATGATCAGGTGACCTGTTATCTGCCGGGTACAAAAACCGTACTGATTGATCCGCGTGGTTCCCGCCAGTTTCCGGTGCGCCTGGAACAGATCCAGAACCTGACCCAGCATTACCGCATCATGAAGGAGTCGACCGATCGCGTCGCCGGATTCGAATGTCAGTGGGTTGCGCTGCTGCCCAAGGACAATCTGCGTTATGCGAAGCGTTTCTGCGCCGACGTCAAAACGGGGCTGCCATTGCGCGCCCGTACCACCAACGAAAAAAATGAAACGCTGGAAGCTTTCTCTTTTTCAACGCTGGAGATCGGCGGCGGGTTCAAGCGCGATCTGGTGCGATCCAAATATGCCGCCGTCAGCACCAAGCAGGGCTGGCGGGTTGACCGCACTGCGATGACCGCGGCTGACAGCGGGGATTCCGGCTGGATCGTTCAGAACCAGCCGGCAGGATTCACCAAGCTCATGGAATTGCGGCGCTCGATGCCCGGCAAAAGCGGCACCATGTCGCACCTCGTGTATTCGGACGGCCTTGCGGCCATCTCCGTGTTTATCGAGCCCGGCGTCAAGGCTGACAAGAAACCGGCGCTGCGCCATCAGGGCGCGGTGTCGATCTACACGCGTCCGGCCAGCGGCTACACCATCACCGTACTGGGCGAAACGCCGGCGGAAACGGTGATGCAGCTGGGGCGCGCTCTGGAACCCAAGCCCGGACTGACATCTACAGCCACGGTTACACCGCGATAATCCAGCTTCGTTGCATCCCCCGAACCAATCCCTTTTTCCGGAAAAATCACCATGCTCAGAACCTTGATGCTGGCGCTGTTCCTGCTGCTTCCGCTGCAGGTTTCGGCGCAATTACCCGATTTCACCGATCTGGTCGAGAAACAGGGCGGCGCCGTAGTGAATATCAGCACGACGCAGGCGGCACGCAATACGCTGTCCCAGCAACTGCCCCAGCTCGACGAGAATGATCCGTTTTTCGAGTTTTTCCGGCGCTTTGCGCCCAATCCCGGACAGCGCGAATTCCAGCCGCAGTCACTGGGATCGGGTTTCATCATTTCTGCTGACGGTTACATTCTCACCAATGCGCATGTGATTGACGCAGCCGAGGAAGTCACCGTCAAGCTGACCGACAAGCGCGAATTCAAGGCCAAGGTTATCGGCGCCGACAAACGAACCGACGTTGCCTTGATCAAGATTGAAGCCACGGGGCTGCCCACGGTACGGTTTGGCGATCCGGCAAAGTTGAAAGTCGGCGAGTGGGTTGTGGCCATCGGTTCGCCGTTCGGCTTTGACAATACGGTGACTGCCGGCATCGTGAGCGCGAAGGGGCGTTCACTGCCGCAGGAAAATTTTGTGCCGTTCATCCAGACGGATGTGGCGGTCAATCCCGGCAACTCCGGCGGACCGCTGTTCAATCTGCGCGGTGAAGTGGTCGGCATCAACTCGCAGATCTACAGCCGCACCGGCGGTTTCATGGGCCTGTCGTTTGCGATTCCGATTGATGTGGCCAACGATATTGCCCAGCAATTGCGCACCACGGGCAAGGTGACCCGGGGTCGCATTGGTGTGGTTATCCAGCAGGTCACCAAGGAGCTGGCGGACGGCTTCGGCCTGCCGAAACCGCAGGGTGCCCTGGTCAACTCGGTGGAAAAGGGCGGTCCGGCCGACAAGGCGGGCATCGAAGCCGGAGATGTCATCCTGCGCTTTGACGGCAAGCCGGTGAATTCCTCTGAAGACCTGCCGCGTGTTGTCGGCGGTACCAAGCCGGGGAGCAAGGTGGCGATCCAGGTCTGGCGCAACAAGGCGACCCGCGACCTGCAGGTAGTCGTGGCTGAGCTGAGTGATGACCGGACCGGCCGGCAGGCCCGTACCGGTAAACCACAGCCCCCGGTGGCAGCCCAGTTCGGCATGGGTGTTACGGAGCTGACCGATGCCCAGCGCAAAGAACTCAAGGTCGAAGGCGGCGTGTTTGTCGACAATGTGCAGGGGGCGGCCGCACGTGCCGGACTGCGCCGCGGCGACGTGATCCTCGCGGTCAATAACCAGGACGTGAAGTCTGTCGAGCAGTTCCGTCAGTTGATGGGCAGTTTTGACAAAGGGCGCATCGTGGCGCTGCTGGTACGCCGCGGCGGCAACTCGCTCTACATCCCGCTCCGTCTCGACGCGAATGGCTGATCCGGTCCGTCCGGCGCTGACGCTGTACAGCCGGACCTGGTGCCATCTGTGTGACGACATGCTGTCCGGACTGCACTCCCTGCAGGCCGGACAGCCTTTTGAATTGACCGTGATTGATGTCGACAGTGATCCCGCGCTGGAGCAGCGTTTCGGCGAATGGGTGCCGGTTCTGGTGCATGGCGACCGGGAGCTCTGTCATTACCACCTGGACAGCGCTGCTGTTACTGATTACTTGCGGAAAATCCGCTAAAATACACGGTCTTACGAACGGAACGGGGCACTCCGGGTAATCTTGGGTGCCCCTTTTTCTGGGCCATCCATTCTGATGCAGCATATCCGCAATTTTTCGATCATCGCCCATATTGACCACGGCAAGTCCACGCTCGCCGACCGGTTCATCCAGCATTGCGGCGGCCTGTCCGACCGCGAGATGGAATCCCAGGTTCTCGATTCGATGGATCTCGAGAAGGAACGGGGCATCACCATCAAGGCGCAGACCGCTGCGCTGAATTACAAATCCCTGGACGGCAAGGTCTATCAGCTGAATCTGATCGACACGCCCGGGCACGTCGACTTTTCCTATGAAGTATCCCGCTCGCTGTCCGCCTGCGAGGGGGCATTGCTGGTGGTGGATGCGTCCCAGGGTGTCGAGGCGCAAACCGTTGCCAACTGCTATACCGCGATCGAGCTGGGTGTTGAAGTCATTCCGGTGCTGAACAAGATGGATCTGCCGCAAGTGGAGCCGGAACGTGTCGCCGCGGAGATCGAAGACATTATCGGCATCCCGGCCAAGGATGCGGTGCGCGTCAGTGCCAAGACGGGCGAGGGCATTACCGAAATTCTGGAAGCCGTTGTGCACCAGATGCCGCCGCCCAAGGGCGATCCGGCGGCGCCGCTGAAGGCGCTGATCATCGATTCCTGGTTCGACAACTATGTCGGTGTCGTCATGCTGATCCGTGTGGTTGACGGAGAGCTGAAACCGAAAGACCGCATTCTGCTGATGGCCAGCGGCGGCAATTTCCTTTGCGAGCAGGTGGGTGTGTTCACGCCGAAGTCGCAGGCCCGTGAACGCCTGTCTGCCGGCGAGGTGGGTTTTGTCATCGCCGGCATCAAGGAACTGAAGGCGGCCAAGGTCGGCGACACCATCACGCTGCTGAACCGGCCGGCCACCGAAGCGCTGCCGGGGTTCAAGGAAATCAAACCGCAGGTATTTGCCGGTCTTTATCCGGTCGAATCGAACGAATACGAAGGACTCCGGGATGCGCTGGAAAAGCTGCACCTGAACGATTCCTCTTTGCGTTTCGAGCCGGAATCCTCGCAGGCGCTGGGCTTCGGTTTCCGCTGCGGCTTCCTCGGTCTGTTGCACATGGATATAGTGCAGGAGCGCCTGGAGCGCGAATACGGCATGTCGCTGATCACTACGGCGCCGACCGTGGTCTATCAGGTTGCCTTGCGTGACGGCACGGTGATGGAGATAGAGAATCCGTCGCGCCTGCCGGACGTTTCGCAAATCGCCGAAATCCGCGAACCGATGATTACGGCCTCGATCCTGGTGCCGGGCGATTACGTCGGCCCGGTGATGACCTTGTGCACGGAAAAGCGCGGGGCTCAGAAAAACATGCAGTACCTCGGTCGCCAGGTCATGCTGACTTATGAGCTGCCGCTGAATGAGGTGGTCATGGACTTTTTTGATCGCTTGAAATCAGTGTCGCGCGGTTATGCCTCGCTGGATTACGATTTCCTGGAATACCGCACCGGTGATCTGGTGCGTCTGGACATCCTGATCAACAACGAGCGGGTCGACGCACTGTCGCTGATTGTTCACCGCGCGAATGCCCAGTATCGCGGTCGTGACGTTGCGGAAAGAATGCGCAAGCTGATTCCGCGGCAGATGTTCGATATCGCGATTCAGGCGGCCATCGGCGCGCATATCATTGCCCGTGAGACAGTCAAGGCGATGCGCAAGAACGTGCTGGCCAAATGTTACGGCGGCGACATCACCCGCAAGAAAAAGCTGCTGGAAAAGCAGAAGGCCGGCAAGAAGCGCATGAAGCAGGTCGGTACGGTGGAAATCCCGCAGGAGGCTTTTCTGGCCATTCTGCAGGTCGACAAATAGGCTGAAGCATGAATTTTGCGCTGATCATGGTTGTGCTTGTGTTCTTCACCGGCGTGGTATGGCTGGCGGAGACCCTGTATTTCCGCAAGCACCGCGCGGCCGGCGAGGCGCAGCCCTGGTGGATCGAATATCCG
>CBHTVL010000061.1:0-8585 GCA_966096475.1 uncultured Burkholderiales bacterium | reverse complement strand
ATGCCGTCGATGAAGCGATCCGCAACGCGCAACGCGAAACCACCCGGCCGACGCTGATCTGCTGCAAGACCATGATCGGCAAAGGTTCGCCGAAAAAACAGAACACCGGCAGCGTGCACGGCGCGCCGCTGGGCGCTGAAGAAATTGCCGCGACCCGCGCAGCCATCGGCTGGCCGCATGCACCCTTCGAAATTCCCGAAGCCATCCGCGCCGAATGGAATGCGCGCGAACGCGGCACGGCGCAGGAAACCGAGTGGAATCAGCGCTTCGCCGCCTACACCGCCGCGCATCCGGACCTCGCAGCCGAATTCAAACGCCGCATGGCCGGCATCCTGCCCGCGGGCTGGCCGGCGCATCGTGATGCCTTCATGGCGCAGACCCTGCAGAAGGCGGAAACCATCGCCACGCGCAAAGCCTCGCAGAACGCGATTGAAGGTTTTGCCCCGGCACTGCCGGAACTGATCGGCGGCTCTGCCGATCTCGCCGGCTCCAATCTGACGCTGTGGTCGGGTTCGAAAGGCGTCAGCGCCGGCAGCGGCGGCAACTATCTGTATTTCGGCGTGCGTGAATTCGGCATGGCCGCGATATGCAACGGCATCGCGCTGCACGGCGGCCTGATTCCCTACCACGCGACCTTCCTGGTGTTCTCGGATTACGAACGTAATGCCTTGCGCATGGCGGCGCTGATGAAACAGCGCGTGGTCTGCGTGTTCACCCATGACTCGATCGGACTCGGTGAAGACGGCCCGACCCACCAGCCGGTGGAACATGCGGCCACGCTGCGCCTGTTACCCAATATGCATGTCTGGCGCCCCTGTGACACCGTGGAAACCACGGCAGCATGGGCGAGCGCGATTGAACGCAATGACGGTCCGAGCAGCCTGCTGCTGTCGCGGCAGAATCTGAATTTCCAGAACCGCAGCGCGGAGCAGGTGTCTGCGATTGCCCGCGGCGCTTATGTGCTGTCCGAAGCTTCCGGTGCGCCGCGTGCGGTGATCATCGCCACCGGTTCCGAAGTGTCGCTGGCGCTGGCCGCGCAGCAGGCGCTCGCAGCCGAGGGCATTGCGGTGCGCGTGGTGTCAATGCCCTGCACCCAGTTGTTCGACAGCCAGGACGCGGCTTATCGTGAGTCGGTGTTGCCGCGCGGTGTGCCGCGGGTCGCGGTTGAAGCGGGCGTTACCGATTACTGGCGCAAATACGTCGGTCTCGAAGGCAAGGTTATCGGCATCGACCGTTACGGCGAATCGGCGCCGGCAGGGGATCTTTACAAATTCTTTGGCATTACCGGCGACGCTGTCGCCGCCGCAGTACGCAGCGTGCTGTAACTCATTTCATCAACGGAATTTTCTGGGGGCGTCATGGCAATCAAGGTCGGCATCAACGGGTTTGGGCGTATCGGTCGGATGGTGTTTCGTGCAGCAGTGCAGGATTTTCCCGATATCGAAGTGGTCGGCATCAACGACCTGCTGGAGCCGGATTACCTCGCCTACATGCTGCGCCACGACTCGGTGCACGGCAAATTCAAGGGTGAGATCTCGGTCTCCGGCACCACGCTGATCGTCAACGGCAAGAAAATCCGCCTGACCGCGGTGAAAGATCCCGCCGAACTGAAGTGGAACGAAATCGGCGCCGACATCGTGATCGAAGCCACCGGTCTGTTCCTCGACAAGGCATCGGCGAGCAAACACCTTACCGCCGGCGCGAAAAAAGTGATCATGTCGGCACCGTCGAAAGACGATACGCCGATGTTCGTGTTCGGCGTCAACGACAAGAGCTACGCCGGTCAGGACATCATCTCCAATGCGTCCTGCACCACCAACTGCCTGGCGCCGGTCGCCAAAGTGCTCAATGACAAATGGGGTATCAAGCGCGGCCTGATGACCACGGTGCATGCCGCCACGGCGACGCAGAAAACCGTCGACGGTCCTTCGAACAAGGACTGGCGCGGCGGCCGTGGCATTCTCGAAAACATCATTCCGTCCTCGACCGGCGCCGCCAAGGCTGTCGGCGTGGTGATTCCGGAACTGAACAAAAAACTCACCGGCATGTCCTTCCGCGTGCCGACTTCCGACGTATCGGTGGTCGATCTGACGGTGGAACTGAACAAGCCCGCGACCTACGCCGAAATCTGCGCGGAAATGAAAGCGCAATCGACGGGTGCGATGAAGGGTGTGCTCGGTTACACCGAAGAAAAAGTGGTGTCCACGGATTTCCGCGACGAAACCTGCACTTCGGTGTTTGATGCCGAAGCCGGCATCGCGCTCGACAGCACCTTCGTCAAAGTCGTGTCCTGGTATGACAACGAATGGGGTTACTCGAGCAAGACGCTGGAAATGGCACGGGTTGTCGCGAAGAAATAAGGGAACGGAACAGGCCTCATGAAGTTTCTGCGACTCAGCGAACTGCCGCTGGCCGGCAAGCGGGTGTTCATCCGCGCGGACCTTAACGTGCCGCAGGATGACGCCGGCAACATCACCGAAGACACGCGCATCCGCGCGACCATCCCCGGCATCAAGCACGCGCTCGGCGCCGGTGCCGCGGTGATGGTGACGTCACACCTCGGCCGGCCGACGGAAGGTTCTCTGCAGCCCGGCGACACGCTGGCGCCGATTGCGCAGCGCCTGTCTGAAATGCTCGGACAGCCGGTGCGTCTGGTGCAGGACTGGGTCGATGGCGGGTTTACGGTCAAACCCGGCGAAGTGGTGCTCCTCGAAAACTGCCGCGTCAACAAGGGCGAAAAGAAAAACGACGAAACGCTCGCGCGCAAGATGGCGGCGCTGTGTGACGTCTATGTGAATGACGCCTTCGGCACCGCGCACCGCGCCGAAGCCACGACGCATGGCATTGCGAAATTTGCGCCGGTCGCCTGTGCCGGTCCGCTGATGGCGGCCGAACTCGATGCACTGGGCAAGGCGCTGGAAAAACCGGCGCGGCCGCTGCTGGCGATTGTTGCCGGCTCCAAGGTCTCCACCAAGCTGACGATCCTCAAATCACTGGCCTCGAAAGTCGATCAGCTGATTGTCGGCGGCGGCATCGCCAACACCTTCATGCTGGCTACCGGCATGCGCATCGGCAAATCCCTGGCCGAGCCCGATCTGGTCGGTGAAGCCCAGGCCATTATCGACATCATGAAATCGCGCGGTGCGCAGGTGCCCCTGCCGGTGGATGTGGTGGTTGCCGATGAACTGTCGGCGCTGGCACGTGCCAATCCGATTGATGCTGCAGCGGTGCGTCCCGATGACCTGATTCTCGATGTCGGCGCGAAAACGGCGCAGATTTTTGCCGGGTTGATCGCCAAGGCCGGCACTATCGTCTGGAACGGCCCGGTCGGCGTGTTCGAATACGACCAGTTCGCCGGCGGCACCAAGGCCATCGCGCAGGCAATTGCGGCATCGAAGGCATTTTCGATTGCCGGCGGCGGCGACACGCTGGCTGCGGTGGCCAAGTACAAGATTGCCGACAAGGTGTCCTATATTTCCACCGGCGGCGGTGCGTTCCTCGAATTTCTCGAGGGCAAGAAACTGCCGGCGGTCGAGGTACTCGAGCAGCGCGCAGCATGACCGGAGCGCGCCGCCAGCCTCTTACTTCAGGGATGGGTAGCGCATGATCCGCAGGACTAAAGTTGTCGCCACGCTGGGTCCCGCATCCAGCGACGCCAAAACACTGGCCCGCATGATCGACGCCGGGCTCGATGTGGTGCGCATCAATTTTTCGCACGGCAGCCCGGATGAGCATCGCGCACGGGTCAATCTGGTACGCCAGCTGGCACGCAAGGCCGGCCGCGCGGTCGGCGTGCTGGTCGATCTGCAGGGCCCGAAAATCCGCGTCGGCAAATTCAAGGAAGGAAAAATCACCCTTGAGCCCGGCGCGAAATTCGTGCTCGACGCCGAATGCAAGCTGGGTGACCAGCATGTTGTCGGTCTCGATTACAAGAATCTGCCCAATGATGTGCGGCCCGGCGACACGCTGCTGCTCGACGACGGCCGTGTTGTGCTCGGGGTTACCGGTGTACGTGGCCCGAAAATCACCACGGTGGTTGAGCAGGGCGGTCCGCTGTCCAACAACAAGGGTATCAACCGCAAGGGTGGCGGCCTGACCGCGCCGGCGCTGACCGAAAAAGACAAGCAGGACATCAAACTCGCTGCTGAATTGAAGGCCGATTTTCTGGCGGTGTCCTTTCCACGTTCAGGGGAGGACGTGCGCTGGGCGCGCGACCTGTTCAACAAGGCCGGCGGTTTCGGCCTGATCGTATCGAAGATCGAGCGCGCCGAAGCGATTCCCGCACTGGAAGAAATCCTCGACGCCTCCGACGCGATCATGGTTGCGCGCGGCGATCTCGCCGTTGAAGTCGGTGATGCCGCGGTGCCGGCGCTGCAGAAACGCATGATCCGGATGGCGCGCGAGAAGCAGAAGCTGACCATTACCGCGACGCAGATGATGGAGTCGATGATCAGCAGCCCGATCCCGACGCGTGCCGAGGTTTCGGACGTCGCCAACGCCGTACTCGACGGTACCGATGCGGTAATGACCTCCGCCGAAACCGCTGCCGGCAAATATCCCGCCGAAACCATCGCCGCCATGGTGCGCGTGTGCGTCGAAGTGGAAAAGGAAGATTCGCTGCAGCAGGAACGCCGCGGCGGACCGGGACAGATTGATGTGGAAAACTCGATTGCACGGGCCACGGCATTTACCGCCGCCGGCCTGCCGATCAAGGCGATTGCCGCTTTGACGCAAAGCGGGCGCACGGCATTGCTGATGTCGCGGATGGCGATCTCGGTGCCGATTTACGCGATGAGTTCCGTCATCGAAACCCGGCGCCGCGTCACGCTGTTCCGCGGCGTGCATCCGGTGCGTTTCAAAGGCACCCGCAATCCGGAAAAAGCGCTGCTGATGGCCGAAGACGAACTGATCAAGCGCGGCGTCGTGCAGAACGGCGACCTGATTGTGCTGACCATCGGTGAGCCCTTCGGTCGCGCCGGCGGCACCAACACCCTGAAAATCGTCAAGGTCGGGGAGCACCGGAAGAAATAATCCGCCGGTGTAAAATACGGCCCCGTTTTCACTCTTTTACCCCTCACTACCAGACCAGCAGGAGCATCCATGTCAGCAAACGATCTGGCCGCCATCGCCCAGGCGATGGTCGCACCCGGCAAAGGCATTCTTGCCGCCGACGAGAGCACCGGCACCATCGGCAAACGCTTTGACGGCATCAACGTCGAAAACACCGAAGAGAATCGCCGCGCCTACCGCGACATGCTGTTCCTGACCCGCGGTATCGGCGACCACATCAGCGGCGTCATCCTTTATGACGAGACCCTGCGCCAGAAATCGGCCGACGGCACGACCTTCGTCAAACTGCTCGAAAAGAACGGCGTCCTGCCGGGCATCAAGGTCGATGCCGGCGCCAAGCCGCTGCCGCTGTGCCCGGGCGAGACCGTCACTGAAGGCCTCGACAACCTGCCCAAGCGCTGTGCCGAATACGTGAAGCTGGGCGCCAAGTTCGCCAAATGGCGTGCCGTGATCGACATCGGCCGCGACCTGCCGAGCTCGACCAGCATCGCCGCCAACGCCCACGCGCTGGCCCGTTATGCCGCGATCTGCCAGGAAGCCGGTCTGGTGCCCATCGTCGAACCCGAAGTGTTAATGGACGGCGACCATACGATTGAGCGCTGCGAAGAAGTCACTGAGTGGACGCTTAACGCGGTCTACGAAGCGCTGTACATGAACCGCGTCGCGCTCGAGCACACCGTGCTCAAGCCGTCGATGGTGATCTCCGGCAAAAAATGCGCGAAGCAGGCGCCTGTCGATGAAGTTTCTGCGCGTACCGTGCGCACGCTGAAACGCACCGTACCGGCAGCTGTGGCCGGCATCGTGTTCCTGTCCGGCGGCCAGAGCGACGAACTGGCGACGGCCCACCTCAATTCGATGAACGTGCAGTTCAAGGGCAATCTGCCCTGGCCGCTGTCCTTCTCCTACGGCCGCGCGTTGCAGCAGCCGTCGCTGAAAGCCTGGAAGGGTCAGGCCGCCAACGTGCCGGCGGCGCAAGCCGCGCTGGCGCATCGCTCGCGCATGAACGGGCTGGCCAGCCTGGGTCGTTACACAGCCGATCTGGAAACCAAGGGCTGATTAAAAAATATAAGTAAATCAAACAGTTATATCATAGGTTAGCGCTTACTTCAAAATGCGGCTGCCCGTATCCATCATCACCGGATTTCTGGGCAGCGGCAAAACCACGTTGCTGAACCGGCTGTTGCAGGACCCTGCAATGGCCGGTGCCGCTGTGATCATCAACGAGTTCGGCGAGATCGGACTCGACCATCTGCTGATCGCCACCCCCAACGAAAACACGGTGCTGTTATCGAGTGGGTGCATCTGCTGCACGGTGCGTGGCGACCTCGTCAACACGCTGCGTGACCTCGATGCCCAGCGCCGCAAAGGCGATCTGCCGCCCTTCGATCGGGTGCTGATCGAAACCACCGGTCTGGCCGATCCGGTGCCCATCGTGCAGACCGTCGTCACCGATGAAAAGCTGGCGCCCACTTACATGCTCGACAGTGTCATTACGCTGGTCGATGGCGTCAACGGCCTGCAGCAACTCGAGACCCAGCCGGAGTCGGTCAAACAGGCCGCGCTGGCTGACTGCCTGTTGATTACCAAGACCGACCTGCCGGAAGCGACCGCCGTTAAGTCCTTGACCGCCCGTCTGGCCGCACTGAATCCCGGCGCCGAAGTGCTTCACGTTGCCCATGGTGTTGTTGCAGCGTCCGCATTGTTCGGTGCCGCTCTTGCCCCGGAATCACGGGCATCAGATCTCCAGCACTGGCTGCGTGAAGAACAGTATGTCCGCGTCGAAGCCGGCCAAAGTCCGATCGGCGCTGCGCCCGGAGCGCACGATCCCGGTATCCGTTCCTACAGCATCCTGCTCGATGAACCCGTCACCGCGGACGGCCTGACCGCCTGGCTGACCGCAATCGCCTCGCTGCGCGGCGCCGAATTGCTGCGCGTCAAAGGCCTGCTCAATGTCGATGGCGAGCCGGTGGCCGTGCATGCGGTGCAGACGCTGATCCATGAACCGGTAACGCTGGCGCAATGGCCGGATGCCGAGCGCCGCTCGCGGCTGGTGTTCATCACCCGCGGCATGGATCGCGCATCCCTCGAATCGACACTGGATGTGCTGCGATGGCGGTCGTTCGCACCGGCAGGGGGCGTTCCCAAACCCGATCCTCAGGCCTACGCCCGGTTCCTCGCGGCGATGGAAAAAATGCGCTGATTTATACCGGACTCCGGCTTGACAATCCGGGGGTGATTATTTAGCTTCCATCCTTCGCTGCAAACGCTTACATTTCGGTCTCGACCGATGACCCGCTGATCCGGCGCCGCCGCTGCGGCGCCCCGCAATTCCGGAGGATTTACCCGCATGTTCGAATTCAAACCCGTCGAAGCCAAGGGCGCCACCCGTGTCATCAAGGGCGGCATGCTGATTGACGGCAACGGCGGCAAACCGGTCAAGGATCCGGTGATCATCGTTGAAGGCCGCCGTATCAAGGAAGTCGGCAGCAAGGGCAAGATCAAGATTCCCGCCAAGGCGGAAATCATCGACTGCGGCAAATCGACACTACTGCCCGGTCTGATGGACGTGCATCTGCATACGATGATGTTCAACTGCCTGACCTTCCACAACTACCGTGTCGCTCAGTGGGAGATCACCCCGGAACTGCAGCAGATGTACGGTCTGTTCCACGCCCAGCTGTGTTTCGACATGGGCTTCACCACGCTGCGCGATCTCGGTCTCAATTCCGGCCGCGGCCTGCTTACCGCGCATCTGTGCGCGATCCGCGATTCGATCGAAGCCGGCGTCATTGAAGGACCGCGCATGCTGATCGGCGGCTTCACCACTATCACCGGTTCGCATCTCGACCTGATCCAGCCGCGCGCCGCGCAGCGTTACGGTTTCCAGACTGCTGACGGTCCCTGGGAACTGCGCAAGCTGGCGCGCACGAATCTGCTGGCCGGTTGCGACATCGTCAAGACCTGCGCCACGGGCGGCGGCGGCACCGACAAGGAAGAGCCGGACATCCGCAACATGACGCAGGAAGAAATCGACGCCATCGTTGACGAAGCCCACGCCTTCCACAAAACCGCCGCGGTGCACTGCTTTACGCCCAACGGCCAGCGCATGGCGCTGGCGGCCGGCGCCGACACCATTGAACACATGGTGTTTCATGACGATGAAACCATCGACATGATCGCCGAATCGGGCACCTGGATGACGCCGACGCTGCTCCACCGCACCGACCAGGCGATCGGCACGCGCAAGGACCAGGGCACCTCGCAATTTGTACTCAACAAGATGAAGGCGCTGCAGCCCTACTGCTTCGAGACCTTCCAGAAAATGCACAAGGCCGGCGTCAACATCGCGCTCGGCACCGACATGGGCTTCGATCCCGAAATGGGCACCAACGCCCGCGAGATGGAAATCTACGTCAGCCTCGGCATGACGCCGATGGAAGCGATCATGAGCGCGACGCGCAATGCCGCCCGCGCGATCAAGCTCGACAAGCAACTGGGTACCGTCGAAGCCGGCA
>CBHTVL010000060.1:0-8610 GCA_966096475.1 uncultured Burkholderiales bacterium | reverse complement strand
GCACCGTCTGTCATATCGCTGCGAAAAAGCTGATCGAACATGCAACGCCGCTGGCGGCCGAGCAGCTGGGCGTGGAGCCGTCGCAGGTGGCTTACGCGCAGGGTGAGTTCAAGTCGACCGCCTCCAACAAGAAAATCACGCTGGGGGAACTGGCCGCGAAAAAACCGCTGTCGGTCACCGGTGAAGGCAAGTTCGGTTCGACCTTCCCCAACGGCTGTCACGTTGCCGAAGTCGAGATCGATCCGCAGACCGGCTTCACCGACGTGGTTTCCTACGTCACGGTTGACGACTGCGGCGTGGTGATCAATCACACCATCGTCGAAGGCCAGATGCACGGTGCGGTGGCGCAGGGCTGGGGCCAGATCTTCGGTGAAAACGTGGTTTACGACACCGAGACCGGCCAGCTGTTGACCGGCAGCTTTGCCGATTACGCGATGCCCAAGGCCGGCTGGATCAAGGACATCACCATTGCCGAACACACCACCTTCGGCACCATCAGCCCGCTGGGCGTGAAGGGTATGGGCGAATCGGGTTGCACGGCGTCGCTGGCGACACTGACCAATGCGGTGATGAATGCGCTGCGGCCGCTGGGCGTGCCGCCGCTCGACATGCCGCTGACCGCGCACAAGCTGTGGCAGGCCATTTCGGCTGCGAAGAAAGGTAAATAACATGTATTCATTCCAGTATCGCAAGGCGAAGACGCTGAAAGAGGCCGCCGACTGGCTGGCCAAGGATGAAGATGCGAAAGCGCTGTCCGGCGGCATGACCCTGCTGCCGACGCTGAAGGCGCGGCTCGCGCAACCTTCGCAATTGATCGACATCGCCGGTCTTGCCGAACTCGCCGGCATCGACAACAAAAACGGCGTGCTGACCATCGGCGCTGCGACCAGGTACTACCAGATCGCCACTTCACCGGTGGTGCGCGAGGTGCTGCCGGCGCTGGCCGAGTTGATCTCCACAGTTGCCGATCCGCAGGTGCGCAATCGCGGCACCATCGGCGGTTCCGTTGCCAACAACGACCCGGCTGCTGATTCGCCGGCTGCCGTGCTCGCGCTCAATGCGACGGTGATTACCAACAAGCGTGAAATCGCCGCCGATGATTTTTTCCAGGGCATGTTCACCACGGCGCTGGAGCCCGGCGAGCTGGTGGTGAAAATCGCCTTTCCGCTGCCCAAGGCCGCGGCCTACGCCAAGTATCCGCATCCGGCAGCGGGTTATGCAATGGCCGGTGTGTTCATCGCACAGACCGCGTCGGGTGTGCGCGTTGCCGTCACCGGCGCCGGTGCATCGGGCGTGTTCCGCTGGACGGAAGCCGAAGCGGCACTGGCGAAAAACCTGAGTCCGGCGGCGCTGGAAAAACTGGCGGTATCCGCTGACGACCTTAACGAAGACATTCACGGCTCGCGCGAATACCGCGCGCAACTCGTCAAAGTCATGGCCGGCCGTGCTGCGGCCGCCATCTCCGGAAAGAAATAACCATGGCCAAGATCACAATGACCGTCAACGGCGTGAAACAGAGCGCCGACGTCGAAGACCGCACGCTGCTCGCCAATTTTCTGCGCGATACCCTGAAACTCACCGGCACCCATGTCGGCTGCGATACCAGCCAGTGCGGCGCCTGTACCGTGCATGTCGACGGCCGCGCGGTGAAATCCTGCACGATGCTGGCGGCCCAGGCCGACGGCGCCGATGTGGTGACCATCGAAGGCCTCGCCAAAAACGGCAAGCTGCATCCGGCACAGGCGGCGTTCACCGAATGCCATGCGCTGCAATGCGGTTTCTGCACACCGGGCATGATCATGACCACCGCGGCGCTGATCAAGGAGCACCCGGTGCCCACCGATGAACAGATCGTGCACGGTCTCGAAGGCAATATCTGCCGCTGCACGGGTTACCTGAACATCGTCAAGGCGGTGAAACGCGCCGCCGAGTTGCAGGGCAAGTAGGCAATGAACAACCTTCCCTCTCCCCGCATGCGGGGAGAGGGTTAGGGTGAGGGGCTTCTCAAAAAGCGGAATCTGTCTGCCGCCACCTCTCCGCGGTATCCTTCAGGCTTCAGCGAAGGGCACTGCGCCATGACTAATACTCCAAGTCCACAGAAGAACGCATCCGGCCCGTTGGCCGGTGTGCGCGTCATCGAACTCGGCCAGCTGATTGCCGGACCGTTCTGCGGCAAGACACTTGCTGATTTCGGCGCCGAAGTCATCAAGATCGAGCCGCCCGGCAAGGGTGATCCGCTGCGCAAATGGCGTATGCTCAAAAACGGCAATTCGGTGTGGTGGGAAGTCCAGTCGCGCAACAAGCAGTCGGTGACGCTGGACCTCACGCAACCTGAAGGTCAGGACATCCTGCGCGCGCTGGTCAAAGAGGCCGATGTGCTGATCGAGAACTTCCGTCCCGGCAAGATGGAGGAGTGGGGGCTCGGTTATGAGGATTTAAAAAAACTCAATCCGCAGCTGGTGATGGCGCGCATCTCCGGCTACGGCCAGGACGGGCCGTACTGCAACCGCCCCGGTTTCGGCGTCATTGCCGAATCAATGGGGGGCTTGCGTTACCTGACCGCGGAACCGGGGCGCGTGCCGGTGCGTGTCGGGGTGTCGATTGGCGACACGCTGGCGGCGCTGCATGGCGTGATCGGCATTCTGATGGCGCTTTATCATCGGGATGCACGTAATGGCGAAGGCCAGGTGATCGACATCGCCTTGTACGAAAGCGTGTTTAACTGCATGGAAAGCCTGCTGCCCGAGTACAGCGCATTTAATGCCGTGCGCGAAGCCGCTGGCAGTGCGCTGCCCGGCATCGTCCCGTCGAATGCCTATCCCTGCAAAGACGGCTGGATTCTGATCGGCGGCAACGGCGACGGCATTTTCAAACGGCTGATGAAGGCCATCGGCCGCGATGATTATGCGGCTTCGCCGGACATGGCTTCCAACGACGGACGGGTCAAACATGTTGCGGATATCGACGGTGCGATTACGGCATGGACAAAAGCGCGTGACAAGGCGGTCGCGCTGAAAGTGCTCGATGAACACGATGTGCCCTCGGGTGCGATCTATTCGATTGCTGACATCGCTGCCGATGCGCAGTACCGTGCGCGAGACATGATCCTCAACATCACCACGCGCGACGGCTACAAGGTTGATGTGCCGGGCATCGTGCCCAAGCTGTCGGCCACGCCCGGCGGCATCCGCAATACAGCGCCGCGGCTGGGCGAAGACACCGAGGCAGTCTTGCAGCGCGCCGGGCTGAAGCCGGAGACCATTGCCGATCTGCGCGCCAAAGGCGTGATTTAAATCATCAATAAAAACAGATAGTTATTGACGTTACGGAGCTTGCCCATGATTGACCGCCTTGACCACTTTGTACTGACCACGGCCCAACCCGACGCGGTCATCCGCTTTTACACCGAAGTGCTGGGCATGAAGCTGGAGACCTTCCGCAACGGCCAGCGTCTCGCGCTGAAGTTCGGTCGCCAGAAAATCAACATCCATGTGAAGGGCAAGGAATACGAGCCGAAGGCGCATGCGCCGGGCGTCGGTACGCTGGATTTCTGTTTTATCGCCTCAGTGCCGCTGCAGCAGGTGATCGACAGCCTGGCACAGCACAAGGTCACGATCATCGAAGGGCCCTGCACCAAGACCGGTGCGATGGGCGAGATCCGATCGGTGTATTTCCGCGACCCCGATCTCAATCTGGTGGAAGTGTCGGAATATCTCTGAAGAATACCGCTGAAACCGGTGACGGTTAACGGTCGCCGTCTTCCGGAACCAGTTTCAGCGCATTGCCGCGGGTGCTTTCGCGGAAGCGTTTGCGCTCGAAGAGTTTCTTCTGTGCTTCCGGCGGCAGGTCGGTGATGCGGATCACGTTGCGGCTGATCAGCACATCCACCAGATCTTCCAGCACGCGTACCAGACTGGCGTCGAGGCTGCTGAAGGCACCCTGAGCGGCGCCGCCGGCCTGCAGAAAGGCCAGTACGTCCGGATGATCGGCGGGCAAAGCTTCGCTGCCGTGAGTGTTTTCACGGAACAGGCTTTCGATCTGACCTTCGGTGTTGCGTTTGGCGTAGAGCATGATGTTCCCGCAAGCATAAGGCTAGCTTCTATCTACGTCCATTCCCGCGGAAACTTTAGGGCGGATGACGCGCCGGCGCAGTTTCTTTGCCGTCTTCGTATTCAGGTTTGAGATGAGCCGGGATTGTTTTGCTGCGGCGTTTTGCTTTCCGTCCCGGGGCGTTGCCACAACATCTGGAAAGGCCGGGCGTAGAGCTGCCATACCGTGCGCCATTGTCCGTCGCTGCCGTCGCCCAGACCCATGCGAAAAGTTTCGGGTGCCTGTGGCGGCACATACAGGGTTCCGTACAGGCGATCCCATACCGCGAGTTCGAATCCGCGGTTGCAGCCCAGGTGCCTCGGCTCATAACTGTGGTGGAGCTGATGGTGTGCGGGGCTGATCAGCCAGAGGTTAAGCGTCGGGCCATAGGACAGCCAGACATGCCAGTGGCGCAGGTTGCCGACCAGGTTGCACACCCAAATGATTGCGTGCAGACCGAGAAAGGTGATCATGCCCATGCCGGCGTTGACGTAGCGATGAAAGCCCCAGGCGACAAGGCCGGTGGTCAGCGCCGGCACCCAGGCCATTACGGCGAGATCAACAGGGTGGGCGCGAAACGCAGTCATCGGCGTCAGCACTTCGGCAGAGTGATGCACTTTGTGGAATTGCCAGAGCCAGGGTATGTCGTGCAGCAGGCTGTGCGCGACAAAGCGGCCAAAATCGTAGGCGATGAAAAAAGCCACCGTATAGGCCAGCATCGCCCAATAAGAGGGTGAGGTGGGTTGTGCATCCGGCATGCCGGTGAGACTGCCCAGCGCGGTGGCAATGCTGTCCGTGCTGAACAGCAGCGGTCCGGCGATCAACGGAAACAGGATGGCGTTGATGAAATAGAAGCGGTAATCAAGGCGTGATGACGCATGCCACCACAGCCGTCTGCTGAGATAGCGGTCAAAAAATTCTTTCCAGTGCGGGTTTGAGGATTCCAGGTCGCCGCGGGCCCGCGTAAAGCGCCAGGCCAGCATGGCAATCAACAGTGTTGAAAGAATGAAAGGCCAATACAGGAAGGAATCGCGATGCAAAAAAGCCACCAACGGTTTCAGGGTCTGGTAGACCACCTGAAATACCACTTTGTAAACGATTTCTTCCATAACTAGCGATGATGCGGCAACCGCGCTCCGGAATAAAGGCCTCTGGGCTCGCGGGGCAGCTTCGCCCCGCAGCGCACGCAGAATTTGTCCTTGCTGCCGACGGGCTGGTTGCACTCGTGGCAGCGGCGCATCTCGCAGTACCGCATCAGAACCGGCATCAGGACCGCAGCAGCTTGTCCTCAAACCAGTTCCACATCTCTGCCACGCCCAGCGTCAGGTAGTCGCGCTGGCAATGCTGTGCGCCGCCTTCTTCGGCGGTGAATACGCGCAGCTTCTTGTCCGGCGAGCCGGAGGCGTTGAACAGCGCCTGGGCATCGGCCAGCGGCACCTGCTCGTCTTCGGCGCCATGCACGATCAGGAAGGGACATTTCATTTTTTGCACGACGCCGTCGAGCTTGAACGGCTCGAGTTTTTTCAGTGCTTCTTCAAGTGTATCGACGCCGAGGATCCAGGTGATGTGGTGGCCGGGCACCGACAGCGAAGTCTTGAATTTGGCGTCAATGCGTTTTTTCCAGGTCGCGTGGTAATCCCAGATCGCGCCCCAGGCAATGCAGGCGGCGAAACGCGGTTCCATCGACGCCATGCGCGGCGCGTAATAGCCGCCGAGGCTGATGGCGACTACGCCGATTTTCTTGGCGTTGACGTCATCGCGTTTTTCCAGCCAGTCGACGCAGGCCGAGCCGGCGACTTCATAGTCGTGGCGCAGGTACTGGCCGCGGAAGCGGATCGCCTCACCGGTGCCCGGGCCGTCCATCACCAGCACCGAAATGCCGCGTTTGATCAGATCGGGCACGCCGCGCACGTACTGGATTTCCTTGGTGACGTCGAGACCGTCGAAATACACCACGCAGGGTGATTTTTTGGATTTGGCGTTCTGTGCGTGGACGAAATAACCGGGCAGCGGGCCGGCTGCGGTCGGGATCTCGACGATCTCGATCTTGACGTCGGTCAGCGCGACATGACGGTGAAAGCAGTCGACACCTTTTTTGTAGGCGGCCAGTGCGATGTCGTCTTTCGGCGTGCGGAAACGTTCAGCCATCTGGTAGTAGTTGCAGGCGCGCAGATAGGCGTGGGCGGCGGAGGTTGCATGTTTCGACGCTTCAAAACGTTCGGCATGCGCACGCACCTTGTCGGCAACATTGACGCAGGCGTGGAACCAGGCTTCGTCATCTTCCGGGTCTTTGTCTTTCAGCTGGATGCCGATCTTGTGCAGTTCGCTGATTTCCGAGCCGCCGTAGGGCGCGGAGCTCATCATGTTGATGAATGCCGACGACCACCGGTAGTTCCCGGGGAAGTACATGAAATAGGTGGATTCCTTCTTTGCGGTCATGACGGTTCCTGTTCCTGTTTTATTGTTTCGGGATGTTGGCGACGCGGGCGATTTTTGCCCATTTTTCGGTTTCGGCCTTGATGAATTCGGAGTAAGCGGCGGTGATGATGCCGCTGGCTTCGTGGCCCTGCCCGGAATACAGGGCCTTCGCTTCCGGTGTGGCGAGCTGTTTCGAGACGACATCGGCGATGCGGTTGATCACTGCAGCGGGTGTGCCGGCCGGCGCCAGCACGCCGTTCCAGTTATAGCTCTCGAAATCCTTGATGCCCTGCTCGGCGATGGTCGGCACATCGGGCAGCAGCGGAGAACGTTCCCGTGACGTGGCACCGAGGCAGCGCAGTTTGCCGGCGTTGACATGCGGTGTGGCGATGGCGAACTGGTTGATCGCGAGTTCGATGTTGCCGGCGATCAGGTCGATGGTGTACTGCGCCGCGCCCTTGTACGGGATGTGGTTGAGTTTGACGCCGGCCTGGAAGGCAAACAACTCGGTGGCGAAATGACCGACGGTGCCGACACCCGGTGATCCATAGTTGATCTTGCCGGGCTGGGCCTTGGCCAGCGCAACGAATTCCTTGACGTTGCGCGCGGGCAGGCTCGGATGCAGGCAGACACAGCTGGCACTGCGCGCGATCAGCACGATGGGAATGAGATCGCGCAGGGTGTCGTAGGGCATGGCGTTGCGCACGCTGGGGGCGATGGTCAGCGGCCCGGGGTTGCCGGCGAGCAGGGTATAGCCATCGGGCGGGCTTTTGATCACGGCCTCGGTGCCGGGTACGCCGCCGGCGCCCGGCCGGTTGTCGACGATGAACTGCTGGCCGGTCGCGGTAGTGAGCTGCTGCGCCGCCCAGCGCGCCTGGTTGTCGGTGGGGCCGGCGGGAACAAAGGGCACGACGATGCGCACCGGTCTTGAAGGATAGCTTTGCGCTGCAGCCGAGGCCGCGAAAACGGCCAATGCCAGAACGCCGAACAGTGTTGCGGGTTTCATGGGCTCCTCCGGAGGTTCGCGTGTCACATGGTGAACACCTTGGCGGTGAACACTGCGCACGCTTGTTGCCGCACCTTAGTTAGCCGTCACCGCCCTGTCAATCTTCCCGGCGGCATCTGCTAAAATCGCAGGCTTTCGCGTCGTCTTTCAACTGGGGGTAACAATGGCTGCAAAGCTGAAGAAGTCCGCAAAGCGGAAGTACACCGACATCCTGTTTGAAGTGAAGGATCAGGTGGCCTGGATCACCATCAACCGCGAGAAAGTGCTCAACGCCTTCCGCGAGCAGACGCTTGATGAAATGATCGATGCGCTGAAATCGACCCGCGAAGACCCGACCATCGTCTGCGCCGTGGTGACCGGCAAGGGCAATCGCTCGTTTTCCGCCGGCGGCGACTTTTATGCGATGAAGCGCCTCAACTTCACCAACGCTTATATGTGGAACGACCGCATGCTCGGACTGGCGATGACCATCCGCGGCCTGCCGATCCCGGTGATCGCGATGGTCAACGGCTGGTGCATGGGCGGCGGACACGAACTCGCGCTGTGGTGCGACCTGGTGATCGCCTCCGAAAACGCCGTGCTCGGCCAGACCGGCGCCAAAGTCGGCGCCTGCCCGACCGTGGGTGCGACCCAGTACCTGCCGCGTATCCTCGGCGAACGCCTCGCACGCGAAATGATTTTCTGCGCCCGCCGTTTCCCGGCGAAGGAAGCCGTCGAAGTCGGCCTGATCAACAAGTGCGTGCCGCAGAAGGACCTGCTGAAGGAAACCCTGAAGTGGTGCGAAACCATGAAGGGCCACAGCGCGCTGACTCTGCGCATGACCAAGAAATCGCTGAACGTTGAATCCGACAACCTGTACTCGTCCTGGCAGCAGGGCATGGAACTGCTGGCCCACGTCTGGGGTTCGCCCGAAGCGAATGAAGGCATGGACGCTTTCCTCGCCGGCCGCAAACCCAACTTCCAGAAATTCCGGGTGCAGGCGAAGAAGGAGCTGGACAAATACGTCGACGGTTTCGAGCGTGATCTCAACGCGCCGCCGTCGATGCGCCGCAAAAAGCGCTAACGCAACATCACCGGAACCTCAATGGCGGAAAACT
>CBHTVL010000059.1:0-8630 GCA_966096475.1 uncultured Burkholderiales bacterium | reverse complement strand
CGCCCTGCGGCGCCTCTTCCCTGGCGACTGAATGCCGCTTACATCGGCAGCGGCATGTCCGGCAGGCGCTTGACGACTTTCACGCGCTGCACGGTGTCGCCGGCCAGGTGGGTCCACACCAGCGCATCGCGGATCAGCTTGTCGACGCGGGCGTGCATCATGCAGCCTTCGGGTCCGTGGATTTCCATATTGGCCTTGGTCACCCGCTGCACCACTTCCTGCGAGTAGTTCATTACCAGCACATTGTTGCCGACATCCGGCAGCTGGCGGTCACGTTCCCAGGCAGTGCGCAGCACGAACGAGCGCAGCGCTTCGGTCAGCATGTACATCTCGTTCAGCTTCAGCTGTACCAATTGGTGATCGATGACGAATTTTCCGGCGCGCTTATAGGTCTTGGCGAAATGCATCGCCATGCCGACGGCGTCTTCGCAGATGCCCAGCGCATTGGCCGCGAGTTCGATGTCGCCGAATTCGGATTTGTCATTGGCGCGCGCCTTGACGCCGCCGTTGACTTCGCCCATCACGCTGGAGTTGGGAACACGGCAGTTTTCGAATATCAGCTCGCCGTTCTGGTAGAACCGCCAGCCGCGCTTGTTGAATACCTTGCCGATGCGGAATCCCGGGGTGTCCTTGGGGATGATGAACATCGTCGTGCCCTGGCGGATGCCGACATCGGGATTGGTCCGTGCGTCGACGAAGAACAGCTTGGCCACGCTGCCGTTGGCAATGAACATCTTGCTGCCGTTCAGAATCCAGTCGTCACCATCACGCTCGGCGCGCAGTTTCCAGCCGGCCTTGGGATCGTTTTCCGGCGGCATACGGTTATCGGAACCGGCATTGGCTTCGGTGCCCCCCTTGCCCAGCAGATAACCGTCATCTTCCATGAAGGGCTTGAGGAAACGCTCCTTCTGCTCCTTGGTGCAGGACGCGGCAACCAGATGACTCCATTTCCAGCACTGGCTGAAGGTTTTGGACACCGAGCTGTCGCCGCGCGCCAGTTCGATCATCACCAGCGTCTGCGTGACGAAGTCGGCTTCATGACCGCCCCACTCCTTGGGCACGGCCAGCGTGCGGAAACCCAGCTGCGAGCCGCGCTTGATGATGCCCCAGTCAAAGGTCGCCTTGGGATCAGCGATCTGGTCGCGCGCCAGCGACATCGGGCGAACTTCCTCATCGGAAAAGCGCCGGGCTTCCGATTGCCAGTGGCGCTGCTCTTCATTCAGTGAAAAATCCATGATGAATCCTCAGAATTTATTAAATTAATCAATAACTTATGATCAATCGCGCTCAGCTG
The DNA here is from genome assembly GCA_966096475.1 of uncultured Burkholderiales bacterium. Taxonomy (GTDB): domain Bacteria; phylum Pseudomonadota; class Gammaproteobacteria; order Burkholderiales; family SG8-41. The sequence continues at coordinate 7,336 of CBHTVL010000059.1, read as the reverse complement.
CGCGAGTATCCGGCAACAGCCTCGGCCACGACCAGCGGCGCGGCAAGATCGCAATCCGCCGAGTGCTGCAGCACCAAAGTGTCGTGCACATATTTCTGCAGCGGCATGTCGCGCATCACGCCCATCGCGCCGAAACATTCAGTTGCCTCCAGCGTTGCGCGATGCAGCGACTGGGCCGTGAAGGTCCGCGCCACGACATGCCAGGGCAGATCGTTGACGCTGCGTTCGCTCACCGCTTCAGGGTGATCGGTGATCCACGCTGCTTTCATCGTCAGCGCGCGTGCAGCTTCCAGCTGGATCGCGACATCAGCCAGCTTCATGCCGATGGCCTGGTGCTGGACGATATAAGCGCCGCCCTGCCAGCGCATCTTGGCGTAATCCACCGCCGCTTCATACGCAGCACGCGCCACACCGACATTCACCGCAGCCGTCTGGATCGAACGGCGCGCGACGAGGCCCTGCAGCAGGCGGTGCGCGGCATCGGCCGCCAGCACATCCTCTTCACCGACCTTGCAGTTCTTCAGCGTCACCGCGGCCATCGCGCCATGGTGCCAGCGCGTGCGCTCCCCGCCGCCGCCGAAGGCCGGCAGTTCGTCATCAATCGACAGGCCCTTGGCGTCGCGGCCGACCAGCAGCGTGACGGTTCCGGAGCCATCGGCAATCTTCGCCTGCACAATGAACAGGCCGGCCACCGGTGCATTCGACACAAACGGTGCGAGGCCGTTGACCGTCCAGCCCTTGCCATCGCGCTCGGCCACCACTTCCGGCGCGCCGATCACATCGGCATCGGCGGGCACCGCATGGTGATAGCTCCAGCCCAGTTCGGCATCATCATCGCGCGCAATCAGCGCCAGATGGAAACGTTCGCCGGCATCAAACTTCGGCCACCAGCGTTTGCGCTGGCTGTCATTCATCGCGTCGTGCACGGCGCGTGCCAGCAACGCGGTTTCACCGAGCACCACCGCCAGATCGACGTCGCCGGCGGCGATTTCTTCGAGCAGCACGCAGCAAGTCAGCAGATCCGCCCCTGCACCGCCCGCCGCCTCCGGCAGCGCCAGTCCGCGCAGTCCCATCTGTGAAAGCTGGTCCAGGAAATCCATCATCAGCGGTTTCTCGAAGGGCTCCAGCCGCTTCGGATCGATGGCGACGGGCTGGACTTCCCGGGTCACAAAATCGCGCACGGCATCGCGAAACTCGATCTGCTCGGCCGTCAGTTGCAAGTCATACATGAAAATGCGTCCTTGGTTGGAGTTACTGGGGTTCAATACCGGCGTCGCGCGCCATCTTGATCCATTTCGGAATTTCCGTCTTGATATACACATCATGCTCCTCGATCGAACTGCCGATCGGGTCAGCACCGAGCCTGACCAGGGTCTTGCGGTTTTCCGGATCCTTGACCGCCGTGACCATCGCCAGATTCAGCTTGTCGGCAATCGGTTTGGGCAGGCCCGCAGGTCCGACAAAACTGAAGCCGCTACGCACCACAAAGCCCGGCAGACCGCCTTCTTCCATGGTCGGAATGTCCGGCGCGTATTCGGAGCGTTTCGCACCCGTCTGCGCGATCAGGCGCAGGCGTCCTGCAGAAATATAACCCGTCAGCAAGGGCATGCTGGCAAATTGCAATTGCACCTGCCCGGCAACGAGGTCAATCACTGCCGGACCCGCGCCTTTGTATGGAACATGCACCAGCTTGGTGCCGGCCATGCTGTTGAGCAATTCACCTGACAGGTGACCGACGGTGCCGCGACCCGAGGTCGAATAAAACAGTTCGCCCGGCCGCTTTTTCGCCAGCGCGATGAATTCCTTCAGATTGCGCACCGGCAGCGAGGGATGGACCACCAGCCCCGAGGGCACATCAACGATCAGACCGAGCGCGGTGAAGTCCTTCAGCGTATTGAAGGGCATTTTTTTGATCATTGCCGGGTTGATGACAAAACTCGCTGCCATCAGACCCGTGGTGTAACCGTCGGGCGCACTTTTCGCGACCACATCGCCGCCGATGGTGCCGCCGGCGCCGACCCGGTAATCAATGACCAGTTGCTGGCCCAGTATTTCAACCATTTTCGGCTGCAGCAGGCGGAAAAACACATCGCTGTTGCCGCCGGGTGCGGCGGGATTGACCACACGCAAGGGGCGCGTGGGGAAGTTCTGCGCGAGCGCATCCGCGAATACGGATGCCAGCCCGCAGGCCACAACAACGCTGCAAAAACGTTTCATGCGCTTCATTACTCCTCCGGAAGCGCCCCGTTGGTTGTTTTATTGTTTTTGGTGAAGCGGCGCGCCCGCAGATGATGCCCAAAACAGAGGGCCGGGGCAACCGCGCGCGGGCCGGAAACGGCTCGCGCCATAATACGGACGATCAAACAAAAATCAGATCAGGCCGCGGGCAATACCGCCATCGACGAGGATTGACTGGCAGGTGACGTAACTGGTCTTGTGCGACGAGAGAAACACCACCATCGGCGCGATTTCCTCAGGGCGGCCGAAACGGCCCATCGGAATTTCATGACTGAACTCGTCGATGATTTTTTCCGCCGGCTCGCCCCGCTCCTTCGACAGTTTGTCGATGCGCGTAGTCCACAGTCCGGTCATCGTCCGTCCCGGAGATACCGAATTGACGCGGATATTGAAGGGCCGGAATTCAACACCCAGCGTTTTCACCATCGCGATCAGGCCGGCCTTGTGCACATTCGACACCAGCTGATGCGGGTAAGGCATGCGCGGGCCGGCAGCGCCGAGGATGACGATGCGGCCGCCGGTTTTTGATTTTTTCAGGGGCTCCAGCGCGGCACGGATGGTCCTCACCGCGCCCATCACGTTGAATTCGTAATTGGCATACCAGGCGTCATCATCCAGTTCCTCGAACAACGCGCGCTGGCTGCCGCCGACCGCGGAAACCAGGATATCCAGCGACGGCGCCTCTTTGGCGATCCAGGCCTTGAGACCGGCGACATCTTCCTTTTTGGTGACGTCAGCGGCAAACCAGCGCACGCTGCGTCCGGTCGCCTTCTCCAGCTGCGCCGCCGCGGCCTTGAGCTTCTCCGCATTGCGCGAGCAGATCAGCACATTCACGCCCTCTTCGAGCAGGCCCTTCGCACTTTCGTAACCGATGCCTTCGCTGGCGCCGACCACCAGTGCGGTCTCGCCCTTGATACCCAGATCCATCTTCATGACTCCTGAAAATAAACACCGGGAGCCGGCGCATCCACCATGGCACGCCGCGTTCCCGGTTTAAATGCTTCCGGTTGCCCGGAATCCTTGAACCCTGTCCGGTTTTGACCTTACTCGATTTTGGCACCGGTCAGCTTGATCAGCTTGCCGTATTTTTCATAATCGACTTTCAGCGCCGTATTGAACTGGTCAACGGTACCGGGCGCTGCATCGAGGGCCTGATTCTCCAGACTCTTCACCACATCCGGCAAGGCCAGCGCCTTGTTGATCTCGGCATTGAGTTTGTCGATGACCGGCTTCGGCGTGCCCGCCGGCGCAAACACGCCGATCCACGGGCTCATGTCATAACCGGGGACACCGGCCTCGGCCAGCGTCGGCACACCGGGCAGCGCCTTGCTGGGTTTGGTCGAGCCCAGCCCCAGCGGACGCAGCTTGCCGCCGCGGATATGGTTGATCACCGTGCCGACCGTGGCGAATGAAGCCTGGGTCTCGCCGGCAAGCAATGCGGTCACCTGCGGCGCGCCACCCTTGTAAGGCACGTGCGTGATATCGATGCCCGTCATTGAAATCAGCAGCGCCATCTGCAGATGCGGCGCGCTGCCGTTGCCCGATGAGGAGTAGTTGATCTGCCCCGGACGGGATTTCGCCAGCGCAATGAATTCCTTCGGCGTTTTCACCGGCAGCGAAGGATGCACCGTCAGTACGCCGGGCTGCGCCGACAGCATGCCGATGCCGGTGAAATCCTTCAGCGTGTCATAGGTCAGTTTTTTGCCGTAGAGATGGGCATTGCCGACATGCGTGGTCGAATGCACCATGATGGTGTATCCGTCGCCCGGCGCTTTCGCCACGATATCGGCGCCGATCGAACCGGCGGCGCCGCCGCGGTTATCGACGACGAACTGCTGGCCCAGCGACTCGGACAGTTTCTGCATCACGATACGGCCGACAACGTCGTTCGATCCGCCCGCGGGCCAGGGAATCACCACACGGACGGTTTTTGCCGGATAAGTCTGTGCCATTGCCGACACCGGAACGGCCGCCATCACGGCAAGGACCGCAAGCGCTGCTGCTGTCTTGTTCATCAACAACTCCTCCAGGGGCGCCCTGTTCCGGGCATTAAAATTATTCAATAACCAGCAAGTACCGGCAATTCTACTCCGCCTTCGCACCGGTCTCTTTGATCAGCCGGGCGTACTTGTCATAGTCCGACTTCAGCCGGGTCGCGAACTGCTCCGGGCTCATCAGCATCGGATCCAGCGTCTGCGAAATCAGCTTGTCGGCCGTGCCCTTGTCTTTCAGTGCCTTCTGGATCTCGGCATTGAGGCGGTCCACGATCGGCTTCGGCATGGCTGCGGGTCCGAGCACACCGACCCAGGCGGTGAATTCATAACCCTTCACGGTCTCGGCGATCGCCGGAACCTGCGGGAATTGCGGAATACGGTCTTCCGAGGTCACTGCCACCGGACGCAAGCGCTTGGAATTGACATGCGGAATCACCGAACCGACGGTCGCCGTCATCGCCTGCACCTCGCCCGATGAAATCGCCACCGCGGCGGGACCGCCGCCCTTGTACGGCACATGGACCATTTTTACGCCGCCCATCGAATTGAGCAGCGCCATCGCCAGATGAACGAAGCTGCCCGATCCGGATGAGGCGTAGGTGATGGCGTTGGGTTGCTTGCGCGCCAGGTCAAGCAACTCCTTGACCGTCTTCGCCGGCAGCGAGGGATGCACAACCAGCATGCCGACCTGCCGGCCCAGCGGCGAAATGCCGACAAAATCCTTCAGCGTGTCATAAGGCACTTTGCTGTAAAGATGCGGATTCGACACATGCGCGGCGGAATGTACAAGGATGGTATAGCCGTCGGGCGGGCTTTTCGCCACGACATCGGAACCGAGGATGCCCGACGCACCGCCGCGGTTATCAACGATGAACTGCTGACCCGTGGTCTCGGTCAGTTTCTGCGCAACGATGCGACCGGCGATGTCATTGGCGCCGCCCGGCGGCCAGGCAATAATCATCCGCACCGGCTTGACCGGATAGGTCTGCGCCAGCACAACCGGCGACAGCAGCGAAACCAGCACGGCGGGCACGCACAACATCAGTGTTCGGGTAATAGTCAATGCCTTCTCTCCTGTGTATCGTTCCGGCGGAACAGTAATCGCCGGGCGTCATTGCTCAATCAATACGCGCGCCGGTTTCCTTGATGACTTTCGCGTATTTGTCGTAGTCCGACTTCAGGCGCACCGCGAACTGCTCGGGCGTCATGAACATCGGGTCCAGCGTCTGCGAGCTGAGCTTTTCGGCAACGCCCTTGTCGCGCAGCGCCTTGTGCATTTCGCTGTTCAGGCGATCAAGAATCGGCTTCGGCATGCCGGCCGGTCCCAGCGCGCCGATCCATGCGGTGAATTCATAACCTTTGACGCCGCCTTCAGCGATAGTCTGGATCTGCGGGTATTGCGTGATCCGTTCATCCGACGTCACCGCCACTGCGCGCAGACGTTTGGCGTTGATGTGCGGGATCACCGAACCCACCGTCGCCATCATCGCCTGCACTTCGCCCGATGAAATCGCCACCGCAGCCGGACCGCCGCCTTTATACGGCACATGCACCAGCTTGGTATTGCTCATCGAAGCCAGCAGCGCCATGCCGAGATGGACAAAGCTGCCGTTGCCGGAAGACGAATAGGTAATCTGGTTGGGACGTTTGCGGCCGAGGTCGATGAATTCCTTGACGTTCGACGCCGGCAGCGAAGGATGCACGACAAGGATGCCGACCTGCCGCGCCAGCGGCGCGATGCCGATGATGTCCTTCATCGTGTCGTAGGGAATCTTGCTGTACAGATGCGGATTCGACACATGCGTCGTCGAATGAATCATGAAGGTATAGCCGTCGGCGGGACTCTTCGCCACGACATCCGAACCGACGATGCCCGAGGCACCGCCGCGGTTGTCGATGATGAACTGCTGGCCGGTGTTTTCAGTCATCTTCTGCGCAACCAGACGGGCAACGATATCGTTGGAACCGCCGGGCGGCCAGGGCACGATGACACGGACGGTTTTCGCCGGAAAATTCTGCGCCAGCACTGCGGATGACAATGCCATCAGCGCGGCAAACGGCAACAGCAGCAATGCTGATCTTTTTCGCATGATTTCCTCCGTGTTGTTTTAGGGCATGCGGGACCGGCATTATCGACGCAAATCTCCCGCCTGATCAACCGCATTTACCCCTGAGCAGTGACGCAGGATAAAATCGCTTTTTACGATGTTTTCCGTGTGATGCCCGCTGCGGCATCACCCCATTCCGGAGCCTGTGTATGCCCTTACCGCTTGAAGGTGTAACCGTCCTCGATCTGACCACCGTGATGGCCGGCCCCTATTGCACCATGGTTTTGGGTGACATGGGCGCCACCGTGATCAAGGTCGAGAACTTCCCCGAGGGCGACGGTTCGCGGCGCTTCGAACCCAAGGTCAACGGCGAGTCCTACTGTTTTGCCGTGCTGAACCGCAACAAAAAAAGTATCGGCATCAACATGAAGGATCCGCGCGGCAAGGCGATTTTCATGAAACTCGCCGCCAAGGCCGACATCATCACCGAGAACTTCCGTCCCGGCGTCGTCAAAAAACTGGGTATTGATTACGCCGCGGTCAGCGCCATCAATCCGGGCGTGATCTACGCCTCGATGTCGGGTTTCGGCCAGACGGGGCCCTACGGCCACAAGGGCGGTTTCGACATCGTTGCCCAAGGCATGTCCGGCATCATGATGATGACCGGTCACCCCGGCGGCCGCCCCGCCAAGGTCGGCATTGCGATGAACGACATCGCCAGCGGCGTCACCGCGCTCTACTCCATCCTCGGCGCCTTTATCGGCAAGCTGCGCCACGGCAAGGGCCAGTATCTCGAAACCTCGCTGCTGGAAGCTGGCCTGGCCTGGACGCACTGGGAATCGGGCGCATTTTTCGGCGGCGGCGAAGAACCGCTGGCCACCGGTACGCGGCATCGCCGCTCCACGCCCTATCAGGCGTACAAAACAAAGGACGGTTATGTCACCGTCGGCGCCAACAACAACAAGCTGTGGTCGAACTTCTGCAACATCACCTGCAACAAACCGGAATGGCTGACTGACCCGCGTTTTATCGACCTGCCCTCACGGCTGAAAAACA
>CBHTVL010000058.1:0-8663 GCA_966096475.1 uncultured Burkholderiales bacterium | reverse complement strand
AGGATGGCGCGCCATACCACCTGGAAGCCGGTCGCGCCGGCTGCGCGCGCGGCTTCCACCGGACGCGGGTCGACGTGTTCGATGGCTTCAGCAAAAAACTTGCCGACCATGCCTACCGAATGCAGTCCCAGCGCGAGCACGCCCGGCAGTGCGCCGAAACCGACGGCTGCGACAAAGATGATGCCCATGATCAGTTCCGGAATCGCACGCAGTCCGTTCAGGGTCATCCGTGCCGTCTGATAGACCACGCCGTTGGGCGAAGTCGTCCTGGCGGCGAGAAAGGCGAGCGGAAATGACAGCGCGATGGCCATGACGGTGCCGCCGACACTCATTGCCAGTGTATCCACCAGTGGTCTGACCCAGAAATTCCAGCGGGCAAAATCCGGTGGAAGCATTTCGCCGGCGATGGTTACCAGGGACGGTACGCCTTCAGCCAGACGCCGCGGATCAAGCATCCCGGTAATGTAAAACGAGACGAGGATGCAGGCCGCGGCGACGGTTCCCCACAGCAGCAGCTTGAGGTGGCGTGCGCGGTCCGCCTCTAGGATCCGCGCCAGTTCCGGGTTGCCGATCACCTGCGTGTTCATTGCAGTTTCGCGAGGTCCAGATTGAGCACCTTGGCGGTGGTGCGCAGAACGTCATAGGCGCCGTCGTTGGTGGCGGCGAAACCCTGGGCGCGGAAGGTTTTGAGAATGGCCGGATCCTTGAGGTCGACGAAGGCCGCGCGGATCTGTTCTTTCAGTGCCGGTGCGAGTTTTGCCTGCATCGCCATCGGGTAGTTGGGGATCGGTTTGGTTTCGGCGAGGATGCGTACTTTCTCCGGATTGATGCGGCCGGATTTGAGCAGCGTCTCGTAGATCGGGCGCGACAGTGCACCGGCATTGGCCTTGCCCGTTTCCACGGCACGGGCGACGGCATCGTGGGCACCGACATAAACCGTCTTGTAGTCGCGGTTGGCGACGAGGCCGGCGTCTTCGATCATTGCGCGCGGGACCAGATGGCTGGACGTCGAGGCCGTATCGCCGTAGGCGACGGTTTTTTCTTTCAGGTCGGCGATGCTGCGGATCGGCGAATCCGACTGGGTGATGACCACGCTGGTGTAGGTCGGGCTGCCGTTGGAGACACCGACGGCAAAGGCCTCGATGTCGGATTTCGATTTTGCCAGCACGTAGGACAGCGGTCCGAAGTAGGCGATTTCGATGCGGCCGAAACGCATGGCTTCGATCATCGAGGAATAGTCGGTGGTGACGATCAGCTCGATGTTGCGATTCAGGGTTTTTTCCAGATGTGCCTTCAGCGGCTGGGCGTTCTGGATGATGGTGGCTGCGTTTTCATCGGGCAGCAGCGCGACGCGCAGGGTTTTGGGATCGAGGTTCTGGGCGTGTGCGGAGGTAAAAACGGCGGCGGCAAGAAGGGCGGCAGTGAAAAAGGAACGGCGGTTCATGAGGACTCCGGTTGGCAGGAACTGAAAATCAGGCGGCGAGTGCAACGCTGCCGGTGTGTGATTGGACGCGCGGGGCGGCGGTATAGATGTGCTGGATGGTGGCGTCGTCGAGGGTGCGCGGTGCGCCGTCGAATACCAGTTGTCCGCTGCGAACGCCGATGATGCGGTCGGCGAAAGCCAAAGCCAGATCAACCTGATGCAGGCTGACCACGGCGGCGATGCCCTGGTCCTTGCATACGCTGTGGATCAGGCCGAGCACATGACGGGCAGTGGCCGGGTCGAGGCTGGCGACGGGTTCGTCGGCAAGAATGATGCGCGGCTGCTGGGCGAGGGCGCGGGCCAGGCCGACGCGCTGCTGCTGGCCGCCGGAAAGCTGGTCGGCGCGGGTCAGCGCACGGTCGAGCAGGCCGACGCGGTTGAGTGCGTCGAGGGCCAGCAGACGGTCATGGTGCGGCAGCGGGAACAGGGTTCGCAGGCTGCCGTGGTGGCCGAGGCGGCCGGTCAGTACGTTGTCGAGCGCGGTGAGGCGGCCGATCAACTGGTGTTGCTGGAAAACCATCGCGGTGCGGCGGCGGTGCGCGCGCATGTCGCTGCGGCTTTCGATGGATTGACCGCCTTCAGCGTGCAGTGTGCCTTCGGTGAGCGGCACCAGGCCGTTGAGCGCACGCAGCAGCGTCGATTTGCCCGCGCCTGACGGACCCAGCAGCACAACGAATTCACCCGCACTGAACGAGACACTCGAACGTTCCATGCCGGTGACGCCGGAGCCGTAGACGACACGGGCATGTTTCAGCGCGAGTACGGGGCAGGGAATTTCGGGTGTCATGGTGATGTAACAATGAAATGTGTTAATCCAACCTTATAGCCATCCATTGTTACAAGGTGTTTACATGCCCTCCGAAAAACCGCGCGTGCTGATTACTCACTGGGTTCACGAACCTGTCATCGAATTCCTGCAGAAGCGTTGCGAGGTGGTCGCCAACCGGACACGGCAGACCTGGAGCCGCGAACAGGTTCTGGTCGAGGCGCAGCGCAGCGACGCGATGATGGCGTTCATGCCGGACACGGTAAACGATGCGTTTCTTGCGGAATGTCCGCGACTGAAAATCGTCGCCGCCGCATTGAAGGGGCCGGACAATTTCGATATCAAAGCCTGCACCCGCCGCGGCGTGTGGTTCACGCTGGTGCCGGACCTGCTGACCGTGCCTACCGCCGAACTGGCGATTGCGCTGCTGCTGGGCATCACGCGCCGGGTGCTGGAAGGCGACATGCATGTGCGCAGCGGAGAATTTCAGGGCTGGCGTCCGGAGTTGTACGGTACGGGCATGACCGGTCGCACGGCGGGCATCATCGGCATGGGGGCTGTGGGCCGCGCCATTGCTGTCCGCCTGGCAGCCTTCGGCGTGAAGGTTATTTATGCCGACCCTGATGCGGTGAAGATGCCGGCGGGCGTTGCAGTGGAGCATGCCGATTTCGAAACCGTGGTTGCGGAAAGCGATTTTCTGCTGCCGCTGACCCACCTCAACCGCGACACCTATCACATGATCGGCGCGCGGGCCCTGGCTCTGATGAAACGGGGCTCCTATCTGATCAATGTCGGACGCGGATCATTGGTGGACGAAGCGGCCGTGGCTGCGTTTCTGGCTGCCGGTCATTTGGCGGGTTACGCAGCCGATGTCTTCGAACTGGAAGACTGGGCGCTGGAATCGCGGCCCCGTGTCGTGCATCCCAAACTGCTGGCCAACCGTACGCACACGCTGTTCACGCCTCATATCGGGTCTGCGGTCGATGACGTGCGGCAGCAGATTGCGATGGAAGCGGCCTGCAACATCGTCGAAGCGCTCGAGGGGCGGAGGCCCCGCGGCGCGATGAACAATATTGATCCGGTCCAGGCATTGCCGCGCAGCACGGCGGCGGTTTAGCGCAACCCTCGCCGGAGGCCGTTTTATTCGGCCTTGATGCCGGCTTCCTTGATGACTTTGGCGTATTTCGTGCGTTCGTTTTTGATGAACGCCGTGAATTCCTTCGGCGTGTTGCCGACGGGAATCGCGCCCTGTTTGACCAGCGCGGTTTTCATTTCGGCGGAGTTTGTCGCCTTGACGGTTTCGGCGGCGAGTTTGTCCATGATTTTTGCCGGAATGCCCGAGGGTGCGACCATGCCGTACCAGGCGACCGACTCATAACCCGGGATGCCGGCTTCGGCCATGGTCGGTACGTCAGGTGCGACATCGAGACGTTTCGCGGTACTGACGGCGATGGCGCGTACGCGTTTGGATTGCATATGCGGTACCACGGTCAGTGCGGTGGTGATGGTGAAATCCACGTGGCCGGCGATGACGTCGAGCAGGCCCTGATTACCGCCCTTGTAGGGGATGTGGTTGAGTTTCACTTTCGCCATATACGCCATCAGTTCGGTGGCGAGATGCTGTGAGGAACCGATGCCGCCGGTGGCGTAGTTGACCGGCTTCGGACCTTTGGCGAGCGCCAGCAACTCTTTCAGGTTGGTCGCGCTGCTTTTCGGATTCAGCGCGAGCATCTGCGGCAGGATCGCGGTGAGGCTGACCGCGGAGAAATCCTTGTCGGCGTCATAGGGCAGGTTTTTCTGCAGCAGCGGATTGATGGCGTGGCCGATGGCGACGAACATCAAAGTGTAGCCGTCGGGATTGGCCTTGGCGGTGATGTCCGCGGCGACGACACCGTTGGCACCGGGACGGTTGTCGGCGATCACCTGCTGGCCCCAGGCTTCCTGCAGTTTCTGGCCGATCATCCGCGCGAGGATGTCGGTGGAGCCGCCGGGCGTGAACGGCACGATAATGCGAATCGGTTTTTCCGGGTAATCGGCGGCGTGGGCCGCGGGCAGCGCGCAGGCGAGTGCGAGCGCGATCAGGCGCAGGGTATGCAACGGTGTTCTCCTTGAGTGTTTGTTTCAGCCGTTGGCGACGACGTAACCGGACGGCGTGCCTTTGACGGTAGTGCGTTCGAGATGGCGGATCTGTGTTTCGTCAAAGTCGCCAAGTGCCTGGTGCAGCGTGCAGCGGTTGTCCCAAATCAGCAGGTCGTTCTCGCGCCACATCTGGCGGTAAACAAACTCGGGCTGCGTGGCGTGTTTGTTCAGGTAATCGATCAGCGGTTTGCTTTCTTCTTCGGTCATGCCGTCGAAGCGTTTGACCTTTTCGCCGAGGTAAATCGCCTTGCGGCCGGTTTCCGGATGTACGCGCACCACGGGCTGGGCGATCGGCGGGTTGAGCTTCATCACTTCGTTGCGGCGCTCATTGCCCTTGTCGGCGACATTGATCTTGCGCGTGCCGGAGAGGTGGATGCCGTGCAGGTCGGCGATCAGTTTTTTCATGCCGCCGGACAGCGTGTCGTAGGCCATGTACATATTGGCGAACAGCGTGTCGCCGCCGACTTCCGGCAGCTGGAAGCAGCGCAGCAGCGAACCGAGGGCGGGCGTCGTGGTGTATGAAAAATCGGTATGCCAGGAACGGCCGGTGTAACGCGATTCCGACGGCGTGCCGTCGTCATTGGGTTTGTTGGTGACCATCAGCAGTTCCGGGTAATCCGGATGGCGGTCGCGCGGCAACGATTCGTGTTTGTCGAGTTCGCCGAAGCGCGCGCTGAATTCGATGTGCTGCTCGCGGCTGATGTTCTGGCCGCGGAACAGCAGGATGCCGTATTTCAGGAATGCGCCGTAGATTTCGCCGAATGTGCTTTCGCTCATCGGTTTGGTGAGGTCGATGTCGCACACTTCGGCGCCCAGCGCGTTGGACAGGCGGCGCAGTTTCAGGGTCATTATTGTTCTCCTCCAGGATCCGGTTTTCCGTCGGGAAGATTACACCGGCGCGGGCCGCGATTGGCTCTTGTGCTCACGGTGCGGACTGCCGTGGTCAGGCCGCGTTTACTTGGCGGCGACCTTCTTTTTCTTTGCGGCAGCGGGCTTTTTGGCGGGCGCCCGTTTTTTTGCGGTGGTTTTTTTGACGGGTGCGGCGGCCTTTTTCGGGGCCGGTTTTTTGCTGACCACGTTTGCCGCCGGTGATTGCGCTGGCGGCAGCGCGGCGCAGACCTCTTCGATGACCGGCCCCCAGTCGCCGTTGCTGCGCTGGCGGACGATGTGGACATGGGGATACCACAGGCTGTCTTTGCGTTCGGCCTGCCAGTACCAGAAACGCGCGGCATTAAACGGCAACATCAGCTGTACTTCTTTGCCCAGCGCGCCGGCAATATGCGCGTTGCTGTTGCTGATGGTGACGACCGTATCGCAGGCATCGATCAGCGCGGCAAGGCCGTCGATGTCCTTGACCATGTCGAGATCGTCGATATGGGCGATGTCGATGCCGGTTGCGGATTTCAGTGCGGCGCGTTCGACGGCGGTGTCGCCGTATTGCAGATCGACAAAACGCCAGCCCGGCGTTTCGAGCAGTGGACGCAGTTCCGCCAGCGCAACGCTTTTGTCCTTGCCGAATTCGGGATGGACGCTGAGCCAGGAAATGCCGCAAATGCGGTCGCCGGCTGCGGGAGCGATGCGCTGGCGCAGACGGTTGCGGCGCGTGGCATCGGCCTTCAGGAAAACATTCCGGTGTTGCAGGAAATCGGTGACGGAATGGCGGAACAGGGCGCCGAGATTGCCGACGGGAATCTGCACATCGTATTGCCCGGCTTCGCGGGCGGCCTTGAGCGTGGTGATTTCGCACCACGGGAAGGAGCGCGTATACAGCGCATGCAGGCGCTCTTCCAGCGCCAGAATCACTTTGCCCGCAAGCGGCCGCACCTGCGGCAGCAGCGAGGCGAAAAGAATCTGGTCGCCGATGCCCTGTTCCGGCCAGATCAGCAGCGTCTTTGCCGTGGGTTTGCCGTCCCAGACCGGTTTGCCGAAATTTTGCGGCGTGAACAGCACGGCATCCGGGCCCGTCGTCAGCGTCGAGCCTTTGGGTTTTGCAGACCAACGGGCGCCGAAATGGGTCCAGCCGCGCTCAAAGTTCCCGGTCAGCAGGTAACACAGGCTGCGGTTGCCGAGGCTGCCCGGATTGTCGGGGTTGATCGACAGTGCACGATCGTAGCTGGCGATGGCGTTCTGCAGCAGCCCGAGATTGAGGCTTGTATGGCCGCGATGATGCCAGGCTTCGGCATATTCGGGGTTCAGCGCAACCGCTCGATCGTAGGCGGCGAAGGCCTCCTGATCGCGTTTCAGTGCAGCGAGCGCGTGGCCGCGCAGACAATGTGCAACCGCGAGTTCGGGATTGAGTGCGATGGCGTGGTCGCAATCGGCGAGGGCTTTGGCATGGTGTTGCAGCACCAGCCTTGCGGCGGCGCGGTTGCAGTAGGCCTGGGCGTCCGGCTTCAGTGTCAGGGCCTTACCGATCAGGGCAATGGCTTCGGCCTGTTGCTGATTGCGGCCGGCGATGACGCCGAGCAGGTGCAGGGCGTCGAAATTCTGCGGCTCCGACTGCAATACTTCCATTGCAGTCTGCCGCGCCGCTTCCAGTTCGTTGCGTTGCAGGTGCCCCGCGGCCTTGCGCAATGCCGTCTGGGTATTGGCCTTGGTGGTGACTCTGGGTTTGGACGATATCGAGAAGGTGATGACGCGTTTTGTGGCCATGGCAATTCCGGGAGGCAATCAGGTGTTGCCGGATTTTAGCTTTTGCGGGTCTGCAGCGGCGCATACCCTGGCAATGACCTGTGACCAGTCGCCGCTGACATGCTGCCGGAACAGGCGCATCGCGGGATAAAACAGCGAGTCGTCACGGTCGACCTGCCAGTACCAGAAGCGGCCCTGTGAATGGGGCAGCATCAGCAGTACGTCCTTGCCCAGCGCCCCTGCAATATGCGCCGTGGTGTTGCTGATGGTGACGATGAGATCGCAGGCGTTGACCAGCGCGGCAAAACCGTCGACATCCTCCCAGCTGTCGACCGAGGCGACACGGGTGATTTCGACGCCGGTTTTGCGACGGATGGCATCGCGCGCAGTGGCGGTATCTCCGTATTGCAGGTCGACAAAACGCAGGCCCGGAGTTGTCAGCAGCGGCGTCAGCCGGTCCAGCGACAGCGTCTTGCGGTCACCGAATTCGGCGTTGCGGCTGTACCAGGACAGGCCGACGATGCGCTGGCGTTCCGGTGAGATTTCCCGGCGCAGGGCGGTGGTGCGCTTGCTGTCTGCTTTCAGATAAGTGCGGCGATGCTGCAGGAAGTCATCTACAGATGGCCGGAAAAAACGTCCAAGTTCGCCGAGCGGAATCTGCCAGTCAAAATGGTTTTCGGCGACGGCTGTTTCAAAGGTGACGATGCGGCACTTCGGGAATGAACGCTGGAACAATGTATGCAGTTTCCGGTCGAGGATCAGCGTCAGTGTGCCGACCCGCGCACGGGCCTCGTTGAGCATCGAGCTGTAGAGCAGTTGTTCGCCGACGCCCTGTTCCGGCCATACCAGCAGTGAATCCCGGTTCGGGCTGCCGTCCCAGAACGGCAGGTCGAATGCGCAGGGCACACCGTGCGGCAGGTCGTGCTTGCCGCGGTGCTCCGCCGTGCCGTACCAGAACGGCCGCTTTTCTTTCTTTTCGTAGGTGATCTCGCGTTTTTTCCAGCGCCATCCATAGTTTTCCCAGCCGCGGCCGAATTCGCCGGCGGTCAGCAGCGCCAGGCAGCGGTTCCAGTGGGCTGCCGCGTAGTCGGGTTTGGCGGCGAGCGCGCGATCATAGGCAGCAACGGCTTCGGTGTAGCGGTTGAGATTGTTGAGCGCGACGCCGCGGTTGCAGTGGGCGTCGGCGTAATCCGGTTTGATGGCGATGGCATGGTCGTAGGCGGCGACGGCCTCGTCGAAACGTCCCATGTCGTTGAGGATGACGCCACGGTTGGAGTGCGCTTCCGCGTAATGCGGATCCAGGGTTGCGGCTTTTTGAAATTGTACCAACGCTTCTTCATCGCGGTTCAGCCGGTGCAACGCGAGGCCCAGATTGCTGCAGGCGATGGCATGGCCGGGATTCACGGCGAGCGAGCGTTCGAGAAATGCTGCGGCTTCCGCCGGGTTGCCGTCCAGCAGGGCGATGCTGCCAAGCAGTTGCAGGGCTTCGGCGTGGCGGGGTACGGCCTTGATCACCGCCAGGAGTTGTTGCTGCGCCGGTTCTGTTTCGCCCCGCCGCAGCAGCGACAGGCTGTCAGCGATCGCGGTTTTGAAATCCGCGGGACTGCGCGGTTCCGGCATCCGGGCGGCCAGGGTTTCGCGGAT
>CBHTVL010000057.1:0-8664 GCA_966096475.1 uncultured Burkholderiales bacterium | reverse complement strand
CTGTTTCCGCAGCAGGCCCGGCGGCTTTCTGCTGTGGACCACCGTTGCGGTGGCACTAGCGACCCTCGCTTTGCCGTATATTCCGCCGCTGGCTGCGTTGTTCGGGCTGCTGCCCTTGTCCGGCCCCTTGCTTGCCGCGTCGCTGCTGATTGTTGCCGCTTATGTGCTGGCCACTGAACTGGTGAAGGCCCGTTATTTTGCGCGTTCACGGCATTGATGGATTGAACCGAGATTACAGACTTGTCATGAATAAACTGATACTCAAGCCCGGTCGCGAGAAATCGCTGAAACGCCGGCATCCGTGGATATTTTCCGGCGGCATTGCCCGCGTTGCCGGCAATCCCCGGCTGGGCGATACGATTGAAGTGTGCTCTGCCGATGGTGCATTTCTGGCCATCGCGGCTTACAGCCCGGAATCGCAGATCCGGGCACGGGTATGGGACTGGAAGGCGGTCAATATCGACGCGGACTTTTTCGCGCAGCGGATCGCCCGGGCTGCGGCAGCGCGCGGTGATTTCGATGTCAGCGGCGTCAGGTTGGTGCATGGTGAGTCCGATGGATTGCCCGGCGTGGTGGCCGACCGGTTCGGCGACACGGTGGTGGTGCAACTCCTCAGCGCCGGCGCCGAGCGCTGGCGTGGCGCCATCGCTGATGCGCTCGCGGCATTGCCCGGTGTTGCGCGTGTGCTGGAGCGTTCGGATGCCGATGTGCGCACGCTGGAAGGGTTGCCGCCGCAATCGGGTCTGCTGCGCGGCGATGCGGCGCAGGGACCGCTGGTCGTCACCGAACACGGACTGCACTACGGCATCGATGCCGAACACGGCCACAAGACCGGTTTTTATCTCGATCAGCGCGACAACCGGCTGTTGCTGCGCGGCATGGTCAAAGACAAGACGGTGCTGGATTGCTTTTGTTACTGCGGCGGTTTTGCGCTGAATGCGCTCGCCGGCGGCGCCGGCGCAGTGACGGCAATCGACAGCTCTGGCCCGGCGCTGGCTGCTGCGCAGGGCAATGCGCAACGCAATCAATTGCCTGCGGCCGAGTGGATTGAGGCCGATGTATTCCAGACGCTGCGCAAATACCGCGATGCCGGGCGGAAGTTCGATGTCATCGTGCTCGACCCGCCGAAGTTTGCGCCGACCGCGGCACATGCGGAAAAAGCGGCGCGCGCCTACAAGGACATCAATCTGATCGGCTTCAAGCTACTCAATCCGGGTGGCGTGCTGATGACTTATTCCTGTTCCGGCGGCGTGAGTCCTGACCTGTTCCAGAAAATCATCGCCGGCGCGGCGCTGGATGCCGGCGTCGATGCGCGGATCGAACGCTGGCTGCACGCCGCTGCGGATCATCCGGTGGCGCTGCATTTCCCCGAGGGGGAATACCTGAAGGGCCTGCTTTGCCGCGTTTGAAAGTCGCTCAGTGCGGCGGATGCCGTGGCGGCACATTGTCGATGCCGCCTTCGTGCCAGGGATGGCATTTGCCGATGCGGCGGATGGTAAGCCAGCTGCCTTTGATCGCGCCGTGGATTTCGATGGCTTCCCGGGCATAAGCCGAGCAGGTCGGATAGAAGCGGCACTGTGTGCCGAAAAACGGCGACAGCAGCAGGCGGTAGCCATCAATCAGGAAAATGAGCAGGGTTTTCATGGAATGCGGCCAGTATATCTTGGGCGGTTTGCGCAAGCCGCGGCGCTCTGCTTAAATCGCCGCCTGAATCGCAACGTACCGGGAATAAACTTTGTTTGAACTCCGGCAGCTGACACATCACTACGACGGCACGGAAGTGCTGCGCGTGGAAAACTGGACTGCAGCCCAGGGCGAACAATGGTTGCTGCTGGGGCCTTCGGGCAGCGGCAAATCCACGCTGCTGCATATTCTTGCCGGTATCCTGCGGCCGGCGGCCGGCAGCGCCGGTATTGCCGGACAGGATCTCTCCGCATTGTCTGCTGCAGCGCTCGACGAATTCCGCGGCCGCAACATCGGCATCGTGCTGCAGCGCCTGCATCTGCTGCCCAGCCTGACCGTGGCCGAGAATGTGCAGCTCGCGCAGTTCCTCGCCGTTTTGCCGCAGGATGCCGCGCGAGTGCAGGAAGTGCTGGCCGGACTCGATCTGGCTGACAAGGCCGGCGTGCGGCCGCATGCGCTGTCGCACGGTCAGGCGCAGCGCGCGGCGATTGCGCGCGCGGTGGTCAACCGTCCGCGCCTGCTGCTTGCCGATGAACCCACTTCGAATCTGGACGACGCGCGCTGTGCTCAGGCGCTGGATCTGCTGCTGGCCCAGGCGGCTGCCTGCGGCGCAACGCTGGTCATCGCGACGCACGATCAGCGCGTGAAGTCGCGCGTGGCCAGACATTATCAACTCGAGGCGGCGTGATGAATCTGGTCAGACTTTCCGCGAGTTATCTGCGTGCCCGTGCGTTGAACACGGCGCTGCAGGTGCTGCTGTTTGCACTGGGTATCGGCACGATCACCCTGTTGTTGCTGGCGACAACCCAGCTTGACCAGCGCATGCGCCGCGATGCGCAGGGCATTGATCTGGTGATCGGCGCCAAGGGCAGTCCGCTGCAGATCATCCTGTCGGCGATTTATCACCTCGATGTGCCGACCGGCAATATTGCTTACAAACAGGCGAAGGAAATCGCGGCGCATCGCGCCGTCAAAAAAACCATTCCGCTGGCGCTCGGCGACAGCTACCGCGGTTTCCGCATTGCCGGCACGACGCACGATTATGTTGCGCACTACGGCGCCACGCCCGCCGCGGGGCGGTTGTGGGAAAAACCGCTGGAGGCGGTTATCGGCGCTGAAGTCGCGGCGCGCACCGGGCATGCGGTCGGTGCGAAGTTCGCCGGCGCGCACGGTCTCGGTGACGGTGGTGATGCACACGAAGATGCCGATTACACGGTTGTCGGTGTGCTGGCGCCGAGCGGCACGGTGCTCGACCGTCTGGTGCTGACCTCGGTGGAAAGCGTCTGGGCGGTCCATGCCCAGCACCAGGGCATTCACGACATTGAAAATGCCGCCGCGCAGATGAAGGACGAGGAAAAAGAATACACCGCGCTGCTGGTGCAGTATTCGAGCCCGCTGGCGGCGGCGATCCTGCCGCGCTACGTCAACAACAACAGCGATATGCAGGCGGCCTCGCCGGCCTATGAAACCGCGCGGCTGTTCAGCATCATCGGCGTCGGCACCGACGTGCTGCGCGGATTCGCACTGGTGCTGGTTTTCAGTGCCGCGCTGTCGGTGTTCATCGCGCTGTATAACGCGCTGGAAGAGCGTCGTTACGATCTGGCGATCATGCGCACGCTGGGTGCATCGCCGTTACGGCTGATGACGTTGCTGCTCGGTGAGGGCATGCTGCTGGCCGGCATCGGCGGATTGTTCGGCATCGCGCTGGGTCATTTGTTTACCGAGCTGACCGGCATGGCAATGCGTGCGGCACAGCAGGGCACGATCACCGGCTGGATCTGGCTGCCTGAAGAATTCATCGTGCTCGCGCTGGCCGTTGTCGTCGGTGCATTGGCAGCGCTGCTGCCGGCATGGCGCGCCTATCGTACCGATATCGCGGGAACTCTGGCGCGCGGCTGATGTTCGAAGCCCGGGCCCCTTTCAATCAGGAGATGAATCAAGATGATGCGAAACGAAAAGAAACAAAACCGGATGCTTGTTGCGGCCCTGATGGCCGTGGCGCTGATTGCGTTACCGGCCGGCGCGGCTGAAAAAGGCAAAGCCCATGGTGCGGCTGAAGCGAAAAAAGACATTGCCGACCATCGCGCCATGGCCGAAGCGCATCTGAATGCCGCCCAATGTTTTGAAGCAGGAAAGTCCGAGAAGGTTTGCCATGAACAGCTCGCCAAGGATTGCAAAGGACTGGCAATCGGCAAATACTGCGGCATGAAGCACAGCCACTGATCGCAAACCGGGTCGGCGGAACTCAATAACTAATTGATTTTATTAAATATTATGAGAATCCATTACGGAATCATGCTGTTGGCCCTGGTCCTGCCGGTCGGCGCCCAGGGTTTTCAGGGTTCGACCTCCAAGGATCTGATGAAAAAGCCGGTGGAGGCGGAAGCCAATCTGCCGCCGTCGCCGTATGCGTCGAAACCGCTGCCGGAACTCAAAGGCGTGGTGTCCTGGAAAACGCTGGCGGATGTCAAAACCGTGAAGCAGAAAGACCGCTTCATGCCCGAGTTCGGCAAAAGCGTCGCGACCCTGGATAAAAAGGAAGTCAAAATCCAGGGCTTCATGATGCCGCTCGACATGGGCGAGAAACAGGCGCGTTTCATTCTTGCCGCGTTGCCGCCGACCTGCTCCTATTGCATGCCCGGCGGGCCCGAGCAGATGGTCGAAGTGCAGACCAGGACGCCGGTGAAATACGGTTTCGAACCCATCGTCATCTCCGGCCGCCTCTCCGTGCTGCGCGATGATTCAATGGGGCTCTACTACCGGCTGACCGATGCGGTCGCCGTCACCACGCCGCGCTGATTCCGTTTCGAGCATGATCCGCCCGCTGTTCCGCAGTGCCTTGCGCGCCATCGCTTTGCGATGGGTGCTGGCGCTGCTGCTGCTGCTGGCGCAACAGGGCGCACTGATCCACGCACTGGGTCATGCCGCCGGGCATGCCCATGGATCCGTCGCAGCACTGCATGTTGATCATCATCCTGCGGCAAAGCAGGCGGACGATCCGTCGCATCAACCGGCGGTGCGGCTGGTATCCGAGCAGTGCGCATTTGATCTGGTCTACAACCAGGTGCTGGGCGCCCTGCCTGCCGGTCACTGTCTGCAGTTCGAGGCGACCGATCCGGTCGTTCATGCCGTGTTCGCGTTGCGTACCCGCAGCGCGCCAGCGAGTGTTCCCTACGATTCCCGCGGGCCTCCTGTTTTCTCCTGACGTGCCGCCGGTCTGACCGGCGTTTCCTTCACGATCAATTTGCGGGGCAAGCTGCGCCGGCCGATGGCTTTGCGCGCGGCTCCGCATCAGGGAGAAAACATGAACAGCAAGCCTTATACGCTGGCGCTGATGGCTGCGGCAGTGCATGCCGCGACAGCCCATGCGCAGGTGGTTAACAACACGGCGCCGGCGACATTGCCGGCGGTTACGGTTACCGGCAATCCCCTCGGCAGTGATTTGTTTGAAAGGGCCTCACCGGCCTCGGTGGTGCAGGGCGAAGAATTGTTTCGCCTGCGCCGTTCCACGCTCGGCGACACGCTGGACGGTTTGCCCGGCGTGGCCTCGACCGGTTACGGTCCCAATGCCAGCCGGCCGGTCATTCGCGGACTCGACGGTGATCGCATCCGTCTGCTGCAGAACGGCAGCGGCACGCTCGATGCTTCATCATTGAGTTATGACCACGCGGTATCGATTGATCCGCTGGTCATCGACCGTGCGGAAGTGGTGCGCGGGCCAGCCGCGCTGTTTTACGGCGGCAGTGCCGTCGGCGGTGTCGTCAACGTCATCGACAACCGCATTCCGCAAGCTGCGGTGCAGGGTGTGACCGGCCGCGTCGAAGGCCGCTTCGGCGGTGCCGAGCGCGAGAAAGCAGGGGCCGCGGTATTCGAGGCCGGCAACGGCAGTTTTGCCCTGCATGCGGATGTGTATTCACGCGACACCGATGACCTGAAAATCAAAGGCTTTGCCCGTTCCGCGCGACTCAGGGCTTCGGATCCCCAGCCGGTTGAGTCGTATGGAACACTAACGAACAGTGCATCGAAATCCGATGGCGGATCGTTCGGTGTTTCGCATACCTGGGCCGACGGCTATGTCGGCATATCGCGCTCCCAGTTCAATTCGGTCTACGGCACAGTGGCCGAGCCGACGGTGAGCATCGACATGCAAAGCAGTCGCTGGGACCTCGCCGGGGAAGTGCGGGAACTCAGTGGCTGGCTGCGCGCACTCAAGTTCAAGGCCGGCAAGACCGACTACGAACATGTCGAACTCGATGCCGGCGTACCGGCGACCCGTTTCAACAACAAGGGTCATGACCTGCATCTGGAGGCGACCCACGGCAAACTCGGGCCGCTGCAGGGTGCTTTCGGTGTGCAGGTCACCGGTTTTGATTTTTCCGCGCTGGGTGCGGAAGCCTTTGTGCCCTCAACCAGCAGCAGCGCCCGCTCGGCATTCTTTTTTGAGGAACTGCCGCTGGGTCCGCTGAAACTGACTTTCGGCGGGCGACATGAACGCAGCGAGGTCAGCAGCGCGGGTGGCGGCGTTACTCCTTTCGGCGGCACGGGGCCGCGTTTTGATCCGGCGCAGTCGCGCAATTTCGACGGCAACAGCGGGGCCTTGGGCGCGGTATGGAGTTTCAATCCCGGTCTTGCGCTGGCCGTTAACGGGGCTTACACCGAACGCGCACCGACTTATTACGAGCTGTATGCCAACGGTCCGCATGCCGCAACCGGTGTTTACGAAATCGGCAATACCGCGTTCGGCAAGGAAAAATCGAAAGCGCTGGATGTCACGCTACGCATGAAATCCGGGAAACATTCGGGCAGCGTCGGTGTGTTCCAGAACCGCTTCGACAACTACATCACGCTGGTCAATACCGGCAACACGCGTGGCGCCGACGGCGAGCTCAATCCGCCGGATGCCGGCGACGGCACTTCGCTGAACACCGGCGGGGATATCCTGCCGGAGTTTGCCTATCGCGCAGTGCCGGCGCGCTTCCGCGGCATTGAAGGCGAGGGTCGTTTCCGGGTGATGGAGCGCGGCGGCATCATCGACCTGCTGGTCAACGCGAGTTATGTGCGTGCCGAAGATCAGTCGACGGGACTGCCGCTGCCGCGCATTGCGCCGCTGCGCTACGGTATCGGCGCCGATTACCGGCAGGACCGTATCGGGGCACGCGTCGATGCGACGGTTGTGGCCGGGCAAGACCGCGTGGCGTCCGGTGAATTGCCGACGGATGGTTACACCATGCTCAACGCATCGGTCAGTTACCGTCTGCCGGCACCGGGTGTCCGGCTCGAGACTTTCCTGCGCGGCGTCAACCTGCTCAACGAAGAGGCGCGCAATCACGTGTCCTTCCTGAAAGATATCGCGCCGCTGGGCCGGCGCAGCCTGCAACTGGGGGTGCGCGGACAGTTTTGAATCGGGCCTCGCCGCGGACGGGTAATTGTCTGCGGCGATCACGGTACCAATGAGTATTTGTCCGTTACTTGCCGTTTCGCCGATAATGCCAACCCGCTGTATCGATCCTTGGTATTAATTACAAGATGAATTCCGTTGTAGCCACACATCGACAGTCCGATCACGGTGATCCGCTTAAGGGATCGCCGCGGCTCTTGGTCGCCTGTCTGCTGGGCAGCGTGGCGCTTCATGCAACGCTGCTGGTGGTCCTGCCCGGATGGTGGCACACGACGCCGCCGGAGGTGCCCGCGATAATGGATGTGGTGCTGATGCCGGCTGAAGTGCCGCAGCCCGTGGTGCCGGCACCGCGACCGCCGGAACGCACCCCCGTGGTCAAACCGGCACCTGCGACAAAGCCGGTGGCGAGCAGCGTACGTCCCGAAATTGCCGTTGCACAAAATACGGCAGAGTCCACGCTGCCGGCAGTTGTTGAAACCGCGCGGGCTCCTGTTGCCGCTGCACCGGTTGCCGCACCGCGTGTTGAGCCCGCGCTGACGCCGCCGGTATTCAATGCCGCTTATCTGCGCAATCCGCCGCCGCGATATCCGCTGGCCGCGCGCCGCAGCGGCGATGAAGGCACGGTCATGTTGCGTGTGCTGGTCACCACCGAAGGCACGGCGGCGCGCGTCGAACTCGACCGTAGCAGCGGTTCGGCATCGCTGGATGGTGCCGCGCTGGAAGCGGTACGCAACTGGCGTTTTGTGCCGGCGCGGCGCGGTACGCAGAATGTCGAGGACTGGGTGCGGGTGCCCGTGGTGTTCCGTCTCGAATCCTGACCCGACAGGGACGGGTTTGACGCCCATTGCGGGCAGCGCGTAACATCCCCGCCCATGCGACTGTTTACGCACCGCCGGATTATTTCAGGAATTGCCCTTCTGGCATTCCTGTTCGGTATCGCGCTGCCGGCGCTGGCCGTGGCACAGCAGGCCGTTGATCCGACGGCTTTTGCGACGATCTGTCGTGTGGATACCGGTGCGGCAAACGATTCCGGCACTCCGGGTTCGCCGCATTCCAAGCTCAAATCCTCGCATTGCATGCTGTGCGCCGGCACCGTGCCGCCGCCGCGGGGCGCCAATGTCGCGCCGATTGTGGTTTCGGTTGTTGCCGAATTCGTATTGCCAGTTGATCGCAGCCCTGTCGTGGCTGACGATCCTGCGGCACTCCAGCCGCTGAATCCGCGCGCTCCCCCGCGCGCTTAATCTCCCCGCTGTTCCGTTTGACGCGCGTCCTGCGACGCGTGTTTGCGCACTGTTGCTCCGTCTCGACGGGCTATTTAACTATTTGTTATTAAAGGACTTTCCATGAAAAGCCGCCATTCCGTTCAACAAACGCTTTGTGCACTGACGCTGCTGATCGCCGTTCCGGTGTTTGCACAGGAAGTCAGTGTCAAGGACGCCTGGATCCGCGGCACGGTGCAGGGGCAGAACGCGACCGGCGCCTTCATGGAACTCACCGGCAAGTCGAATGCGCGTCTGGTCAGTGCGGCGAGTCCTGCAGCAAAAACCGTCGAAGTGCACAGCATGAAAGTCGAAAACGGCATC
>CBHTVL010000056.1:0-8743 GCA_966096475.1 uncultured Burkholderiales bacterium | reverse complement strand
AAAGAGACGAGTGCTTTATCTAATACTACCTTAACAGATATTTATACAATATTAGATTCTTGCCGCTGCCGGTAGACGACCCGCGGGCGATTGGGCGGTTTCATGAATCCGCCCTGCGACCGGTCAGCGGTTCTCCAAGCGGTTGTAATCAAGCAGCGCGGCTTCGCCGGGAGCCATTTGCCGGTAGGCCGCCTGCACCGCATCGCTGTGCGCCCAGAACGCGGGGCTGGTGCGCCGCACCGCAAAGCGCGCGGCAAAATTACGGTAATCCGCTTCAGACTGCAGATTGCGCACAGCTGCGGTGAAAGCCGGCAGCTCGGCGCGCGGCAGCCGGTAGAAGGCATTCGGATAATCACCGGCAAATCCCGGCACCACGGTCAGGCCGTCTTCATCGGGGCGCAGCGCCGATTCCTCACGCAGCAGGTGGCTGACGTTGGTGTGTGCGGTGTCACGCAGCAGCGTGAACCAGCGCGTCTGGCCTGATGGCTCATCAATGCGCAGGATGCTCATTTCCGGCAGCAGCGACAGGCTGCGTCCGCGCAAGGCAGCGAGTGCTTCCAGGTCACGGCGCAGCGCAGCATCGGGCACGCTCGCCAGTTCATATCGGCGCTCAAGCACCGGTGCGAGACGCTTTTTGATCAGGTCGTAGAACTCACCCTGGGCATCACTGCTGCGGTAGTCGATGCCGGTCTCGCGCCTGACCTCGGCATTGCGGCCATAGACATAGTCCTGCACCTGTTCACGCGCATTGCGATACCAGTAATCAGCAACCAGCTTGCGCGCACCTTCGGGCAGGAACAGCAGGAAATTGAATTCGCCTTCCATGCGCATGAAGTCCATGTAGAGGCGCGAGTTCAGTTGGTGCCCGGCGTTGCCGTACACATCGTAGCCGGTGACCAGCAGGTAATAGAGCCGCTCGAACAGCGGATAACCCATCACCCAGGCGGTTTTCGGGCGGGAGCCGACGAGGCCGCGGACCACGGTGGCGTTGTCGAAGTTGCGGAAGATGGTCAGCGCGGCGTTGCTGTTGCGCCCTTCGCCGTCCCAGATCGCTGACAGCGTGAGCGGACCGTTTTTGTCGATGATTTTTTCAAGAATGCGGCTTTTTTCGCGCAGAAATTTTTTCTCTTCATCAGCGAAGTTCAGCCAGGGCTTGATGATGCCGGCATCACTGCCGTAGGCGCCGGGCAGTGTCAGCTCACCCGCCTCGCGCGCGAGAATCTCGGCATTCGCACCCCGGGCATCGGCCTCTGGATCGGCAAACACCACCCAGAAACGGTCTTCGATCACGTTGACCGCGATCTGGCCGCGGCAGACCGGGCCCTTGATGAAGTTCATGATGAAAAACTGCGATTCATCAAGGAGGAAGCGGTAACGCGATTCCTGCGGCAGCGCGCGGAAAGTGACGAAGGGATTGGATGCCTGTTTGATGTCGTAGGACGGCAGCTCAGCGACAGTAAATGCCGGCTTGATGAACCAGCCGCGGAATTTGTCCATGCGCGCGGGGCTCAGCGCATAGGGCATATAGGTTTTGCCGACGGGGGTTTCGCGTTCCGGCACCAGCCGGTAATAGACGCGCGACAAACCGGGATCGTCATAAGGCCGGCGCGACACCACGAGACGAACCGGCTGGCCCGGCGGCGTGGTCGAACGCACCATCCGGAAACCTGCCCGCGTCGCATCGCCTTCGAACTGCAGATGGCCGAGATAGAGATGCTCGTAAAGATAACGGCTCATCAGCCGCTCTTTCAGCGAGTCGCCGTTAAAAAACGTTTCCCAGTCGCGGACCTGACGCATCACCGCAGCCGGCAGCGGCGCAGCGCCTTCGTACGGCGCACCCGCGGCAAGCCAGCGCGTGATCGTTTCCATCTCCTGCGGCCGCAGACCGGGCAGGCCGTAGGGCATGCCCCAGCCTGGATGATCTTTTTCGATCTTGGCATAACCCTCAATCGGCACGCATTGCTGATCCCGATCGAGGCCCAGCGTCACCGCCGGCGGCAACAGCGGCGCATCGGACAGCGGATTCGCCCGCTTCAACGCGAGGCTGCGGTAGATCAGGCTGCCTTCGAGATTGGCTTCGGGCGCGCGCTCGTTGAGCACGGGATGAAAACCTTTTTTGCGCCACTCCGAGGGCAGCTGCGCATCGGTAAACAGCCGCGTCATCGGCGCTTCATCAAGCCGCGCGGCCGCATACACCGGCTGGCGGCTCGCGCCGCGGGCCACGCCCTCCCAGGCGGTGAACTTGAGCTGGCAGGGACCGTCGTAACAGGCGTGGCAGACCACGCAACGGTTGTCGAGGATGGGCTGGACGTCGGCCCAGCGCGGCTGTTCCGCTGCCGGTGCCGTGGGCACATCAAAACGCGCGGGATTCGCGCTGCCGAAGCGCTGGTTGAGGGACGTATCCTGGGTGAGCGTCGCGCAGCTGGCGAGAGCCAGTGCCAACAACAGGAAGATATTGCGCAAGCGGGCCGGAGCCGTCTTCGGGGCTGGGGTCATGTCAGTGGCGACGCAAGGCGCGGGCGCCACCGTCGATCAATCAATTATTGTCGGGACACTTTAACCCGAAACCCGACCGCAGCGGGGGGGGCCGCAGCGACCTCCGCTTCTCCGCTCAGGAGCCGCCGAACCAGTTATAACCCTGGTCTTCCCAGTAGCCGCCGGGGTTGTCATTGGTGACGAACATGGCGGTGATGTGTTTCGGGTTCTTGTAACCCAGCTTGGTCGGCATGCGCAGTTTCATCGGGAAGCCGTATTTCGCCGGCAACACCTGATCGGCGAATTTCAGCGTCAGCAGCGTCTGCGGGTGCAGGGCCGTGGGCATGTCGATGCTGGTGTAGTAGTCATCCGCGCATTTGAAACCGACATATTTGGCGGTGGTGTCGGCGCCGATGCGTTCCAGAAAGGTGCTGAAACGCACGCCGCCCCATTTGCCGATCGCGCTCCAGCCCTCGACGCAGATGTGGCGGGTGATCTGCGAAGTCTGCGGCAAGGCCATCAGTTCCGGCAGCGACCACGATTTTTTCTCGCGGACGAGGCCTGCCACTTCGAGTTTGTAGGCGACGGGGTCAACGGTGCGGATTTCGTCTTCGCCGTAATAGGCGTTGAACGGGAAGGGATTGGTGATCGCGCTTTCCGGGTATTCGCGCGCCAGCTTGTGCTGGTTGAACAGCGCCGCCTGCGCGCCGTCATTCCACCGCGACATCGAGGTCAGCATTTTCTTCACACTCTCGTCTTCGGTGAGTTCGCAACCGGACAGCATCGCCAGTGCGCCGAGGCTCAGGCTCTGGCGCAGGAACAGCCGGCGCTCGATGCGGTGGATCAGTGAAGTGTCGTGCGCTTCAAGGCTGTTCAGCATGCCGCGTTTTTTCATGACGGTTTCCTTGTACGGCCGGTAATCATGATCGGGAAGGTACGCGGCACCAGCACCACCATCAGCACATGCACCACGACAATCAGCGCGAGCAGCGCCATTGCAATGAAATGCACCAGGCGCGCGCCTTCATAACCGCCGAACAACGCGGCGAGTTCCTGCAGCTGCACCGGTTTCCAGATCGCCAGCCCGGAGAACACCAGCACGACGCCGCAGAGGATCAGCGCAACATAGGCCGCGCGTTGTGCGGTGTTGTAAACCGAGAGGTCGTCGTGGGCGAGTTTGCCGCGCAGGGCATCGCGCACATCGTTAAGCACCCCGGCGGGCGTGATCGGCAGCAGGCGGTTGCGGAAACGTCCGGACCAGAAGCCGTAAGTGACGTAGATCAGCCCGTTGGCCACCAGCAGCCACATCGCCGCAAAATGCCATTGCAAGGCGCCGCCCAGCCAGCCGCCGATGGTGATATCGCGCGGGAAACGGAATTCGAACAGCGGCGAAGCGTTGTATATCTTCCAGCCGCTCATGATCATGATCACGATCGCAATGGCATTGATCCAGTGCGTAATCCGCACCAGCAGCGGGTGGACCAGAACGGTAGTGCCGGGTGGTGCGTGAGTGGTCATATTGCTCCCCTGATTGCCTCTTGGTCGGCCGAGAGTGCACTACCTTACAGGGCATTACAAGAAAGGTTTTGAGGGCCTTGCCGGCTGACCTTGCGCAAAACCCGTTAGCCCGCAAAAACGGGCGCAGGCACTGGAACTGCCATTAGAATCGGGGGGGTTAGTTCATCGCATGGCTGAAACCGCCTGTGCGCCCGCACCATTCCACCCTGCGATGCCACAATCCCCCTCCTCACCACATCCACGCATGACACCCTGCTCGCCGCTGCCCGTGCCGGCGCAGCCAGCGCTGCGGTCTCGCTGGACCTCGGCCGCTCACAGACCACGGTCGGCGTGACCGCGAAGGGCTGGTCATGGCAAGCGCAGGCCTACCCTTTTATCGACCAGTGCCGTGAACGCACGATCTATTACTGGACGGGTGATGCCTTCGAACCGGTGTCGCGCTTCGGTCAGGGGCTGATCAAGCTGGTGCCAACGGACTGGGATGCGCCGACTTTCGAGATCGACGGCATCAAGATGCTGCCCACCGCGCAGGTCTCGCCCTATGCCGACGCTGAACGCAAGGTCGGCCTGATCGAGCCGCGCGGCAAAACAATCCTCGACTGCTGCGGCGGCCTTGGCTACTTCGCGGCGCATTGCCTCAAAGGCAAAGCCCGGCAAGTGCAGTCTTACGAGAAAAATCCCGATGTAATCTGGCTGCGCAGCCTGAATCCGTGGTCGCCGCAGACCGGCGAAGGCCTGACGCTGACCAACGGCGACATCGCACAGGAGATTGCGAAACTGCCCGATGCGTCCTTCGACGCCGTACTGCACGACCCGCCCCGCTTCGGCATCGCCGGAGAGCTCTATTCACAGGTCTTTTACGACCACCTCGCCCGCGTGCTCAAACGCAAAGGCCGGCTGTTCCATTACACCGGCACGCCGAACAAGCTGACTTCCGGACGGGATGTGCCGCAGGAAGTCAGCAAGCGGCTGGAACGGGCGGGGTTCAGCGTAAAACTCAATGGCGACGGATTGCTCGCCGTGCGGAAATGACTGGGCTTCTTGCATCCCCTTCTTGCCTGCCTGTTTACTTGACGCATCCCGGCACCGGGCATAGGCTCGGTTGCCGACCCGCCATGCGTTTCATGCGGCCGTCGTTATACAAAACCAACAACAAAATCATTCGCGCGGCCTGACCACCGCGCTTCCGCAACCGGAGGAGAAACACACCATGTACGCCCGCAACCCCTCTGCCGCAGCGCCGACACAAGACCGGCCCTCTTCATGCCGCCACGCCGCAAGACTGCTGGCCGGCGGGCTGGTGTTTGCCGCGACTGCCGCGATGGCGCAGCAGTGGCCGGTGAAACCGGTGCGGATGATCGTGCCCTTTGCCGTCGGCGGCGGCACCGATATCCAGGCGCGGCTGTTCTCGGCCAAGCTGCAGCCGGCGCTGGGCCAGCAGGTCATCGTCGACAACCGTACCGGCGCCGGCGGCAACATCGGCGCGGAGATCGTGGCAAAAGCGCCGCCCGACGGTTACACCGTGCTGTTTCAGTCGGCATCCATCGCGGTGAATGCCACGCTCTACCGCAATCTCAACTACAACGCGACGCGCGACCTCGCGCCGGTGATGCTGGTGTCATCAACACCGCTGATCCTGGTGACGCATCCTTCGGTGCCGGCAAAAAACGTCAAAGAACTCGTTGCCCTCGCCAAATCGAAGCCCGGCATATTCAACTTCGGCTCCAACAGCACCGGCAGCACCAGCCATCTCTCCGCAGAGCTGCTGAAAACCATGACCGGCACCAAAATGACCCACATCCCGTACAAGGGTTCCGGTCAGTCGGTGATCGCGTTGGTCGGCGGTGAAATCGACATGCTGTTCACCACCATCATCGCTGCCGTGCCGCACATCGACTCGGGCCGCATGCGCGCATTGGCCGTGACCACGCTCAAACGCGCGCCGTCCATGCCGAACGTTCCGACGATGGACGAAACGCTGAAAGGTTTCGAAAGCGACAACTGGTACGGCATGTTTTTCCCCGCCAAAACACCGGCAAACATCATCTCGCGCTTTCATGCCGAGATGACCAAGCTGCTGAACGATAACGACGTGAAAAAACTGATGGAAAGCCAGGGCGCCGTGCCGCTGGGCAACACGCCCGAAGAGATGACCCGCTATCTGCAGCGGGAAATCGAAAAATACGCGAAGGTAATCAAGGCCTCGGGCGCGCAGGCGGATTGATACGGGTGAGGCAGGCACCGTCCGACTGCGCGCGAAAAGAAACAGCGGTTTTCAGCGCGCCGTCTGAACGTTGAGCGCATCAAACGCCGGCCCGACGTTGCTGACCCGCTCGATGTTTTGCCATTGCTTCAGCGCAGCGGCAGCACCGGCTTTACCCAGCCGGGGTTCGCACAAGCGGACAAACTTCGTCGCGAGGTCATCTGCAGAGACCGGGTTGTCCTCGTGCCCCAGCGGATTGACGACATAGACCTGGTGTTTTTTCCCGGCAAGGTCGGTTGCCGTCATGCGCATATGCACTTTTCGCGGAAAATCCTTTTCGAACTCGTCATCAATACGCACCTTGACCTTGTTCATCAGCGGACGGATCGTCGGATCCATATAGGACTCCGGCACAAAAGCATGATGGTCAATGAGTCCGTGGCGTAGCGTCCACGCAAGGATGTAAGGCAGACTGTGATCGGCGGTTTCTCGTGTAGTGGGATCCCACTTCGCCGGCTCGCTGCCGCTTTCATGCCAGGCGGACCAGTAGGTTTCGACATCAATGTCGGCAATCTGGTCGACTGCAACCTTCTTGCGCAGCTCAATGGCGCACCAGACCAGAGCCTGCATGTTGTAGACCACCGGCCAGTATTTGATTTTGGCGCGGGGGATGAAGAACTGTTCGGGCTTGTTGCCGAAAGGCGGCAGTTCTATGGGGCCTGAAATCAGATCTGTCAGGCCATGGCGTCCACTGAATGGCGCCTCTGGTCCGGTCATACCTGCTGCAGCGAGTTGCACGCCGAATACGGCGTTACGCACGGCATAGGCAGTTGCTGCGCCCTTCCACATCGACAGTTGTCCCGCACGGCTCGCGCGCATCGGCATATTGGCCACAGCAGTAATCGCAATCGCATGCTTGGCCACGTCGCGACTCAAACCCATCATGTTGGCCAGCCCGGCTGCAGCGCCCACACTGATACCGAAACCCTGGTCCCAGCCCTTCTCGCGCAGCTGCGCCTTCATCTGCAGGCGGATGAATATTTCGTAGGACACAACAACGGCGGTGATCAGCCGCTCGCCGGATACACCGATCTGCGGAGCGATGGCAAACAATCCTCCCATGCTGTCGCTGGGATGACCGCCGGGATAGGTGTCGTTGAAATCGAGATCACGAATCATGCAGGAATTGACGAAAGCGGCGGCATCAGCGGCTCGCAGTTCACCGGAGCCGAGGATACGTCCGGCAAGCGCGGAGCTGGCCGGCGGCGGCGCCAGCGAGAGTCCGACTTTTGCCGTGTCGCAGTCATAAGCACCCAGTGCACAGCCGATGGTGTCGAGCAGACGCTCCTTGCTGGCGGCAATGGCATTAGTCGGCAAATCATGATATTTCAGGCTGCTGGCTAAATCGGCAAAGCTGTTCAGAATCGGATCCAACGCGAATCTCCTGTGTTCACAGATAAGGGACGTAATTAGGGGGTTACCGGGACTTTTCGGTCTTGAGGCCGATGTCCTTGACGAGCTTCTGGAAACGGCCGACTTCGTAGGCCAGGTGCTTGCTGAATTCTTCCGGCGACTTGCCGACCGGTTCGGCGCCATCCGCAAGGAATTTTTCAGTGACATCGGGCCGCCGCGCGAGTGCTTGGCTGGCGCCGTTCCCCCGGGGTCGGATGCCGCGCGGCGTCCCGGTCGGCGCCGGCAGCCCGTCCCAGGTCATCACTTCGTAGCCGGGCACACCGGCCTCGGCAATGGTCGGCACATCCTGCGCCGCCACTGAACGCTTGTTGCTGGTCACCCCCAGTGCGCGGACACGGTTGTTCCGCCACTGCTGCAGCCCGGCAACGATAGCCGAAAAAGTGAATTGCACCTGGCCCGCAACCACGCCGGTCAGTGCCGGCGCGCCGCCGCGGAAAGGCACGTGAGAGACATCAATCTGGGTCATGGTTTTGAACATTTCACCGGCGAGGTGGCCTGAGCCCCCATGACCTCCGGATGAAAAGTTCATCGCCCCCGGTTTGGATTTAGCCAGGGTCACCAGATCCTTGACGGTTGAAACACCGAGTCCGGGGTGCGCAACAAGCAGGAACGGCGATTGGGCAAACTGCGCAACGCCGGTGAAGTCCTTCACCGAATCAAACTGCAGATCGTAGAGACTGGGATTGATAGCGAAGCTGCTCGAAACCGCGAGAAAGGTGTAACCATCGGGCGCTGCGCGGGCGGTGATCGCACCGGCAATCGAACCGGCAGCACCGGCGCGGTTGTCGATGATCACTGACTGGCCCAGCGGCTGGGTGAGTTTCTGCCCGATCATGCGGGCGATGATGTCGGTGGCGCCGCCGGCGGCAAGACCAACGACAAAACGCAGCGGTTTGTTCGGGTAATCGGCCGGAACGCCGGCGGATTTTGCAGTCGTTTGCGCAACCGCCCCCAGCGACATTGCCAGTCCGGCCGCAGCCGCAATTCCCTTGACCATGGTGTTCATGGGCTCCTCGCTTTCCCGTGATTTATCCTGCGATTTCGGCCAGATATCGTTTGCGTGCAAAAGCAGGC
>CBHTVL010000055.1:0-8751 GCA_966096475.1 uncultured Burkholderiales bacterium | reverse complement strand
GTCATTTAAAAACAATGTTTTACGGGAATCCCGCGCGCGGCAGCCGAAGGCCTATCTGGAACGCGCCGGCGCTGCGGAGGTGATCAGCGAACGTCGCGACGTCACGCCGGCCGAACTGCCCGGTGAATTCATGATGAATGCGCTGCGCCTGAATGCCGGGTTCGATCTCGAAC
Source organism: uncultured Burkholderiales bacterium (assembly GCA_966096475.1). Classification (GTDB taxonomy): domain Bacteria; phylum Pseudomonadota; class Gammaproteobacteria; order Burkholderiales; family SG8-41. The sequence continues at coordinate 8,578 of CBHTVL010000055.1, read as the reverse complement.
TGTTCCGGCAGCGTGCCGGCCTCGACCTTACCCGCATCCTGCCGCAGCTCGATGCCGCCGAAGCGCGGGGTCTGCTGACCCGCGATCATCGCCGCGCGACGCCGACTCCGCTGGGGCGCCGTTTTCTCAACGACCTGATTGCTTTGTTCCTCGACTGAGGCTTTGCCCGTTGCGTTTGCCGTTTGCGGGGCTAGAATAACCACGCTTCCTGATTCGTAGCACCGGATTTCACCGGGCACAGATCAGGCACACAACCAGATCCATCATGATCGGAGGAGATCGATGAGTATCAAGAAGAGTCTTATTGCGTCCTGCCTTGCCGTCACCGCGCTGGCCTGTGGCCAGGTGTATGCGCAGCAGGCCTACCCGACCAAACCGGTGCGTTTTGTCGTGACCTATCCGGCGGGCGGCAGCTCCGATGCGATGGCGCGCATTGTCGGCGTCAAGCTGACCGAATACTGGGGACAGCAGGTGCTGGTGGACTCGCGTCCCGGCGCCGCGGGTGCTGTGGGTATGGAATACGCCGCCAAACAACCCGCCGATGGTTACACCTTCCTGCTCGGCAATTTCGGTCCGGTGACCGCCAATCCGCTGATGACCAAGGTCCGTTACAACGTCGAGAAGGATTTTGTGCCGGTGGGCCAGATCACACGCGCTGCCAATATTCTGGTGGTGCCGGTGACGCTGCCGGTGAAAAACGTCAAGGCGCTGGTGACGCTGGCCAAACAGCGTCCGGGTGAACTGACTTACGGCACCAGCGGTGCAGGCAGCATGTCGCACCTCGCCGGTGAAATGTTCAAGCGTCTCGCGAAAGTCGACATCACCACCGTGCCTTATCAGGGCGGCGTGTTTTCGATTGCGGCGGTGCAGGGCGGTCACATCATGATGATGTTCTCCGATGCCCAGCCGGTGATGGCCAACATCAAGGCCGGCAAGCTGCGCGCATTGGCGGTGACCAGCGAAACGCGTACGCCGTTTACGCCGGAGCTGCCGACGCTGGCCGAAGAAGGCATTACCGGTTTTGCCGCGGCCAACTGGTGGGGCATCCTGTTCCCGACCGGCGTGCAGAAACCGATCATCGACAAGGTATCGGCTGATCTTGGCCGCGCGCTGGCGACCCAGGACGTCAAGGACAAGCTGGCGATCTACGGCGTGGAAGCGGTTTACAGCACACCGCAGCAGTACGGCGAATTCCTCAAGCTGGAAAGCGACCGCTGGGGCAAGCTGATCAAGGAAGCCGGTATCAGCGGCAACCAGTAAGCGCAGTCTGTTCCATCAAAACGGCGGCCCGCAGGCCGCCGTTTTTTTATGGTTTGTGCCCGTTAAGACTTGCGCCGGAACACGATGTCCCAGACGCCGTGGCCGAGTTTCAGGCCGCGGGTCTCGAATTTGGTCTGCGGACGGTAGGCGGGTTTTTCGGCGTAGCCGGTTGCCGTATTGATCAGCGTCGGTTCGGCACTGAACACGGCAAGAATCTGTTCCGCGTATTCCTGCCAGTCGGTCGCGGCGTGCAGATAACCGCCGGGTTTGAGGCGTGATGCAGCCAGCGCGATAAACGGCGACTGGATCAGCCGGCGTTTCTGCTGGCGCTTTTTCGGCCAGGGATCAGGAAAAAAAATGTGCATGCCGTCGAGGCTGGATGGCGGAATCATTGTGTCCATCACGGCGACGGCGTCGTGCTGGATCACACGCACATTGCTCAGTCCTGCTTCATCAATCTGCTTCAGCAGGCTGCCGACGCCGGGCGTATGTACTTCGATGCCGATGTAATCGCATTCCGGATGGGCCGCTGCGATGGCAACGGTGGTTTCGCCCATGCCGCAGCCGATTTCCAGGATGCGTGGCGCACTGCGGCCGAACACGGCGTCGAGGTCGAGTTGTTTTTCGCAAAACGCTATGCCCAGGCGCGGCAGCAGCGTGTCATGGGCGCGGCGCTGCGCGTTCGAGACGCGGCCCTGGCGCAGCACATAGCTGCGGATTCGCGGTTGTTCCGTGGTCATGATGCAGTGGATTGCCGGAGCGCCGGCGGGCTCAGGGCTTGCCGATCATGCCGCCGGTGGGCGAACTCGGGGAGGCGGAATACAGTTTTTTCGGCATGCGCCCGGCGAGGAAGGCGGCGCGACCGGCTTCCACCGCCTTGCACATGGCGGTTGCCATCAGCACCGGATTTTTTGCGGCGGCGACGGCGGTATTCATCAGTACGGCGTCGCAACCGAGTTCCATCGCAATTGCGGCATCAGAAGCGGTGCCGACGCCGGCATCGACCACCACCGGCACTGTTGCGCTCTCGATGATGATCTGCAGATTCCAGGGATTGAGGATGCCCATGCCCGAGCCGATCAGTGAGGCCAGCGGCATTACCGCGACGCAACCGATTTCTTCCAGCTGTTTGGCGATGATCGGGTCGTCGGAGGTGTAAACCATGACCTTGAAACCGTCCTTGACCAGCGTTTTGGCGGCGGCAATGGTTTCGACGACGTTCGGGTACAGGGTTTTCGGGTCGCCCAGCACTTCCAGCTTTACCAAGTCATGGCCGTCGAGCAGTTCGCGCGCGAGGCGCAACGTGCGCACCGCGTCGTCCGCGGTATAGCAGCCGGCGGTATTCGGCAGCAGCGTGTATTTCGACGGCGGTATGGCGTCGAGCAGATTGGGCTCGCCGGGGTTTTGTCCGATATTGGTGCGGCGGATCGCCACGGTGACGATTTGCGCGCCGCTGGCTTCCACCGCAGCCTTGGTTTCGGCGAAATCCTTGTATTTACCGGTGCCGATCAGCAGCCGGGAGCCGTAGGACTTGCCGCCGATGACCAGCGGATCGAGGTTTTCGTTGGGTTTCATGGCGTATGGGGATTAACGGGCGTTTTCAGGGGATTCAGTGTGCACCGGCGCGGGGCGCCGGGCAATGACTGCGGTCAAGTGGCCGTTTCAGCCGCCGCCGACAGCGACGACGATTTCCAGACGGTCGCCATCCTGCAATATGCACTGGGCAAACTGGCTGCGCGGCACGATTTCGCCATTGCGTTCCATGGCGATGCGTTTGCCGGTCAGATCCAGTTCACCGATCAGTTCGGCGCAGTTCAGCGCGCGTCCGAAAGTGCGCGGGGAGCCGTTGATGGTCAGGGCGATCATGGGAATCGTTTGTGGCAAATCAAGGTTGCTGCGCTTCGCGGCCGAAGCCGCGCTGGTTGGGACTAGAATGACATTTTACCTTTCCGCAAGCGCATTTTCGACGGGAGTGTTGCTCTCATGGCTTCAAATCTGCTGGACCGTCACTATCTGACCCCGCTTTTCGAGCCGGCTTCGGTGGCCATTATCGGCGCCAGCACGCGGGCGGGTTCCATCGGCGCGGTGCTGATCGACAATATGCTTGCCGCCGGGTACCGCGGCGCGCTGTATGCGGTCAATCCCAAACAGACCAGCATCAAGGGAGTGCCTTGTTTTCCCGGCATCGACAAGGTGCCGCAGCGTGTGGATCTCGCGGTCATCGCCACGCCGCCCAAGACCGTGCCCCAGCTGATTACCGAGTGCGGTATGGCCGGCGTACGATCGGTGGTGGTGATTACCGCCGGTTTTTCCGAAGTTGGTCCGGAAGGGGCGAAGCTTGAGCGCGAACTGCTGGAAAACGCGCGCCGTCACCGGGTCCGGGTGATCGGACCCAACTGTCTGGGCGTGATGCGTCCGGGCGTTGGCCTCAATGCCACCTTCGCCCGCGGCAATGCGTTGCCGGGGTCGCTGGGGCTGGTGTCGCAATCGGGAGCGCTGTGCACGGCCATGCTTGATTGGGCTACACCCAACAAGATCGGTTTTTCCAGCGTGGTGTCGATGGGCGGTTCGCGCGACATCGACTTCGGCGAAATCATCGACTATCTGGTCAACGACCCCAAGACCGAACACATTCTGTTGTACATCGAAGGCGTTCGCGATGCGCGGCGTTTCCTTTCCAGTCTTCGCGCGGCGGCGCGGCTGAAGCCGGTGATTCTGATGAAGGTCGGGCGGCATCCGGTGGGTTCACGCGCCGCGGTGTCGCATACCGGTGCCATCGTCGGCGCTGACGACGTTTTTGATGCGGCGATCCATCGCGCCGGCGCAGTGCGGGTGACAACCATTGGTCAACTGGTTGCCGCTGCGCTGGCATTGTCGTCCCATGTGCGGCCGCGCGGCGACCGGCTGGCGATCATCACCAACGGCGGCGGCCCCGGCGTGATGGCCGCGGATCGTGCGGCGGATCTGGGCATACCGCTCGCCGACCTGTCGGCTGCGACCATTGAGTCATTGCAAACCGTATTGCCGTCGAACTGGTCGCACGGCAATCCTATGGACCTGATCGGCGATGCCGATGCCGCGCGTTATCGCGCGGGCCTTACTGCCTGTCTCGCCGATGAAAACGTTGACGGCGCGCTGGTGATGCTGACTCCGCAGGCGATGACCGACCCGACCGCGGTTGCTGATGCCGTGGTCGAGGCGGCGCGCGGTCACTCCAAACCCGTGCTGGCCTGCTGGATGGGCGATGCCTCGGTGATTGACGGCCGTCGGCGTCTGGGGGAGGCGGGCATTCCGGTATTCCGTACGCCGGAACCGGCGGTGGAGATGTTTGCCCATGTCTCGTCTTTCTACCGCAATCAACGCGCGCTGATGCAGACCCCGGGGCCGCAGGCCCTGCGTTCGGCGCCGGATCTGGAAGCGGCGCGGCTGATCATCGATTCGGTGCTGACCGATCGCCGCAGCGTACTCAATGAAATCGAATCGAAGGCGCTGCTGTCGGCCTTCCGTCTGCCGGTAGCCAAGACGGTCATTGTGCACAGCGCCCATGAAGCGATGCTGATTGCCGGGGAGCTGGGTTATCCGGTCGCCCTGAAAATCGATTCGCCGGACATTACCCACAAGACCGATGCCGGCGGCGTGTTGCTGAATCTCAGCTCTGCGCAGGCGGTGCTGGCCGGCTACCAGCAGATCATAGATTCGGTGGCGCGCAAGCAACCGCAGGCGCGTGTGACCGGTGTTGCGGTCGAGCCGATGGTGGTCCGCCGCAACGGCCGCGAACTGATGGTCGGCGTGATCCGCGATCCGGTGTTCGGCCCGGCGATTGCCTTCGGTTCGGGCGGCGTGGCGGTCGAGGTGCACAAGGATCGTGCCGTGGCGCTGCCGCCGCTGAACTCCTTCCTTGTGGCCGAGATGATTGCCGGCACACGGGTATCGAAGCTGCTCGGGCCCTTCCGCAGGATGCCGGCGGTGAACCGCGAGGCGCTGGAGGAAGTGCTGCTGCGTATCTCGGAAATGGTCTGCGAATTGCCGTGGATCGAGGAACTCGACATCAATCCGCTGATCGTCGATGAAAACGGCGCGATTGTTGCCGATGCACGCATTGTCGTCGGCCAGCATGCCCCTGTCCGCGGCCGTTACGGGCATATGGCGATCCATCCTTATCCGGCGCGTCTGGTCACGACCTGGCAGCCGCCGGAGGGCGAACTGGTGACCTTGCGCCCGATACGTCCGGAGGACGCCGAACTGGAACAGGAATTCGTGCGCGGGCTGTCGCCGGAAAGCCGGCGCTTCCGTTTCATGGATACGCTGCGCGAACTGACGCCGACGATGCTGGTGCGCTTCACGCAGATCGATTACGACCGCGAGATGGCTTTTGTCGCCACCGTGCAGCGCGACGGCAAGGAAGTCGAGGTCGGTGTCTGCCGCTACATCACCAATCCGGATGCGGTGACCTGCGAATACGCCATCGTGATTGCCGATGAATGGCAGCGCCGCGGACTCGGCCGGCGCATGATGATGGTGCTGATCGAGGTCGCGCGCCGTCGCGGGCTGGAAGCGATGGTCGGCCATGTGCTGAGCAGCAACCGCAGCATGCTGGATCTGTGCCTGGAGATGGGTTTTGTGGTTTCCGAAAGCAACGATGATCCGCAGGTAAAGCGGGTGACCCTGGCGCTGAAGGGCGGCTGAAGAGTAGCTGAAGAAGTACAGGCTGATCACGTTGTGGATGCGCGTGACAGCGGGGGGTGCAGGCGATGTAAACTGCCCGCACCCATCTTCAGAGTGCAATCATCTTGCCACGACATGATCTTCCCGACGCGAGGCTGCTGCAACTGACGGTTGCTGCCGTTGCAGCCATTGTGTTGTGGTTTTTGCTGCGCGGTGTTTTGCCGGAAGCCTGGCGTTCGCCCGGCAGTCCGCAGCTGTATCTGACCGGCGTCGCCGGCGTGCTCCTGCTGCTGGTGCCGGTGGCGTTTGTGATTGCCAAGCGCGGCGGCAGCGGCGCCAATCCCGTTAACTGGTTCAACGCCCACGTCGCGTGTTCGCTGCTGGGCATGGTGCTGATTGCTGTCCACTCCGGCGGCTTTCTGCGCCGGCCGCCGGCGTTGTTGTTGCTGACGCTGGTCGCGCTGGCAGTCCTCGGGGTTTGGGGGCGGGTTCGCGGATCGCGGCGCATGGCGGCAACCTTCGCGTCAAAAGCGCCGGCATTTCATGTCCCCGATGCGGTGACACGGGCGCGGCTGCGCGTACTGATCGCGGAAAAGCGCGAACTGCTGGCGCAACTGGATCCGCTGGCAAACGAAGCGACCTTCTCGGTCAACCTGCCGCACTTCATCCGCAGGCCCGGCCGGGCGCTGGCCTATCGCAGACTGGCACGCGAGGAATCGCGACTGCTCGGTTCGCGCGCTGCTGTTTCCGCCAAACAGGCGTGGTGGCGGCCGCTGCATATGATGCTGGCCTGGCTGTTTGTGCTGGGCGTGGTGATTCATGTGATCACCGTGACCTTGTTCGCCGGTTATGTCGCCGGTGGCGGGCCGATTACCTGGTGGCACTTGCGGGCATGGGGAGGTTGAGATGGATGGCGTGAATAACGGACCTTCCGAACGTGTCGCGCTGTTGATCGATCTCGAGCGCTGCACCGGCTGCAAAAGCTGCGAAGCGGCGTGCAAGACTGAACACCGGCTCGGCCCCGGCGAATACCGCAACAAGGTGGTGTGGGCGAGCGCACTGGAAGAAGCGGGCCTCGCCTTCCTGACGCTGACCTGCCAGCACTGCGAACGTCCGGCCTGCCTGCGCGCCTGCCCGGTGAATCCGAAAGCAATCGCCAAGGATCCGGTCACCGGCGTCGTTCGCGTCGATGAATCGCGCTGCACCGGTTGTGGTGAATGCGTCATCGCCTGTCCGTACAGCGCGATGGGTTATGACGCCAAGGGCCATCATGCGGTGAAGTGCGACCTGTGTTCGGAGCGTCGCGCTGAAGGTTCAACCACGACTGCCTGCGCCAGCGTCTGCCCGACGCAGGCCATCCGATTCGGTAAGCGTGACGAACTGTTGGCCGATGCCAAACAGTCCGGCCGGCTGCCGCGCGACAACGATCATTTCCTGCTCGGACCGGCGACGATTTATCTGGAGCGCACCACGCCGCGCAATGAAGCGACACCAACGGCGGTTACGCCGGCGCGTGCACATCCCGGCGAATCGCGGCGGCCGTCATTCATGGACGGGCTCGCGGCGCAGACCGCGGTGCAGGCGCAGAAGCCGTCGTTTCCCTATGGCGAAACGCGGGAAGACACCGCACCGGATCGTGTCGTGCCCGGCGGCTGCAATATCTGCTTCAACTGCTGCACGGTTAAATTTCACTTTAAAAACAATAAGTTAATAAAGATCACCGGTAACGAAGACGATCCCCTGCTGAAGGGGCGTGTCTGCCCGAAGTCGCAACTGACGCTGCAGATGTATCACAGCGAACACCGGCTGCTGTATCCGCAGAAACGAGTTGGCGCACGCGGTGAAGGAAAATTCGAACGTATTTCCTGGGATCAGGCGCTGGATGAAATCGCCGACAAGCTGAAAGTGATTCGTGACCAGTACGGCGCCGAAGCGCTGGCGATGTTCATCGGCACGCGCACCGGCATTCTCGATTACCGGGCGACCACCAAGATGTTCGCGCAATTGTTCGGCACGCCGAACAAGGACGGCACCGATCCTTTCTGCGCCAGCGGCAAAAACGTTGCCTTCGAGATCACGCTGGGCAGCATTGGCAGCGGCAACAGTTATACCGAAAACGATCTGGGTTCCGCCGAGTTGTACGTGTATATCGGTGACAATCAGGCGGAGACCCGTCCCGTTTATTTCGGCATGATCAATGACTGGCGGATCAAAAACGGCGCGAAGATGGTGGCCGTGGATCCGCGCCTGACGGCAACCGCTTCAAAAGCGGATCGCTGGCTGCCGATCCGTCCCGGTACCGACATGGCGCTGGGGCTGGCACTGGCGCAGCACATCATTGCCAACAATCTGCATGACGCAAAATTCTGCGCGGACTGGGTGCTCGGCTTCGAGCAGTGGCGCGACTTCATCCTGCAGAAAAACTACACGCCGGAATGGGCCGAACAGAGTACCGGCATTGCGGCCGCAGATATCAAACGTCTGGCGGAAGAGATTGCCGCGTCCGACGGCTGCGTGATTTTCGCCAGCCGCGGCGTCAACCAGCACACCAACAGCACGCAGACCAACCGCGTGCTGATGTTTGTCGCGGCGATCACCGGCAACTGGGGTCGGCGCGGCGGCGCTTTTTTCAATATGAGCGCGGGTACGCCGA
>CBHTVL010000054.1:0-8758 GCA_966096475.1 uncultured Burkholderiales bacterium | reverse complement strand
GGCCATCGCGTGGTGCTCGCTACCGTCATCAGGACCTGGGGTTCCGCGCCGCGTCCGATCGGTGCGCTGTCGGCGATCCGCGGTGACGGCATGGTGGTCGGTTCGGTTTCCGGCGGCTGTGTCGAAGACGACATGATTGATCGCGTCAAATCCGGCAAGCTCGCCGGCAGTCTGCCGACGACGACCCAATACGGCGTATCGGCGGAGGAGGCGCAGCGCTTCGGCCTGCCCTGCGGTGGTACGCTGGAGCTGGTGCTGGAGCCCTTGTCTGCCGGCAGCGGACTCGACGAACTGCTGGCGCGTATCGAGCGCCATGAACTGGTATTGCGCCGCCTGGACATGAAAACCGGTCGGGCGACCACGACCTCGGCGAAATGGCAGGACCAGCTGGTGTTTGACGGTGCGACGCTGACCACGGTTTACGGACCGCGCTGGCGTCTGCTGATTATCGGCGCGGGGCAACTGTCGACTTATCTGGCGCAGATGGCGCAGGCGCTGGATTACCAGATCACGATTTGTGATCCGCGCGAAGAATATACCGAGACCTTTGATGTGCCGGGTGTGACCCTGAAGCGCGGCATGCCCGATGATGTGGTGACCGAAATGAACCTCGACGGCCACAGCGCGGTGGTGACGCTGACCCACGACCCGAAGCTGGATGACTTGGCGCTGCTTGAGGCGCTGAAGTCCCCGGCGTTTTATATCGGTGCAATCGGTTCCCGGAAAAACAACGATGCGCGGCGCAAGCGTCTCGCGGAGTTTGATCTGTCGCAGGAGGAGATTGCCCGCCTGCACGGACCGGTGGGGCTGAAGATCGGCAGCAAGACGCCGCCGGAAATTGCCGTGGCGATCCTCGCCGAAATGACGGCGATCCGCAATGGCGTGGATGTCACGACCTTTGTCGAGCCGCCGAAGGCAACCACTCAGGGCTGCGTCATCGGCTGACGCGGTTTGAAGTTGAGGGTGGCGCAGGGGTCTTCCCGCGCCGTCCTTTCGCTGAACACGATGTAATCGTATTCAGGATCGGCATTGTCGTAATAATCGGCGGGCCTGATCTGCCGGTTCTGTACTTCGATGAATCCCACGGCAATGATCGTCGCCGCCGATTGCGCCTGCAGATAAAGCGGTACGCCGAAATCACGCCTCACATGACCGTTACCGGCGACCAGTACTGCGCCGGTTTCGGTGTGCTTCGCGACAATCTGTGCCATTACCGCATCGCGCGCCCTTTGCGCAGCAACCATACCGGGCAGGATTTTTGCGGGTGCCTTGCCGCAATGCCCGTCGTCGATGACACGTTCCAGCTTGCGTTGTGCTGCCGGTGGCAAAGGCTTGTTCAGTCCCAGCGTTTCCGCAGTTTGCGCGCTGAGAACTGCCGCCGCGTTTGAGGTGGCGATGCGGAAAGCCTGATCCCGTGACAGATTGGCTGCAAGCAGCGGCAGTCCGGCATCGAGGGCCAGTTGAATGATCGGCGCATAGTCCGGCCAGCTCCAGCCCTGATCATTAAAGCTGCTGGCGGTGCGCAGCCGTTCAGCATCGAGCGGCGCTTCGGCTATGGCTCGGTCCATTGCAGATTGTTGTTCGCGGTCAAACTGTTCCATCGCAATCGCCGGGCGGCGCCCGTCCCGGACCAGTGCGGCGATCAGATCGCGGCGCATGCGGTGATGCGCGCTGTTGTCATGGACTTCACCGAGCAGCACGTAACGTGCGCCTTGCAGGCGGCGCTCCAGGTCGCTTTGTGTCACCGGCTGTTGCGTGCGGGTATCCCAGATCCGGTTGATCAGCGGATGCGCCGTGTTTCCGGAAGCGGCGATGGCTGCAGCGGGTATCGCAAGGAAAATGATCAGTCCGAATGTAATGGACGTCAGGCGGAGATTGCGCTGCATGGGTGGCGGGAGAAATGTCGTGGGTCCGGCCCCCATGTTAAGTCCAAAGCAGGGCGCCGGTCAGCTTTCAGCCCAGAGCCGCAAAAGATTGTGATAGGTCGTGGTCAGGCGGATTACCGGATCAGTGTCGCCCACTTCCTGACGCAGCCGGAGCAGGGCCATATCCATGTTGTAGAGCAGGCGGCGCTGTTCCGGGTTGCGCACCATGCTTTGGATGAACATGAAGCAGGCGACGCGCGCTCCGCGGGTCACGGGGCTGACGGCATGAACGGAGGATGAAGGGTAAAGCACCAGGCTGCCGGCCTTGAGTTTGATGCCGTGCGTGCCGAAAGTGTCTTCAATGGTCAGCACACCGCCGTCATAGTCTTCGGGGTCGGACAGGAATAGGGTGGCGGAGACATCGGCCCTGACATAAGTGCCGGAACGGTCCGGGGCCAGGCGCATCGCATTGTCGGCATGAAAACCGTAGGTGTTGGTGGTTCCGGCGTAACGGTTGAAGTTCGGCGGCAGGATTTTCAGCGGCAGTGCCGCGGAAAAAAATACCGCGTTCAGGTTCAATGCGTCCAGCACCAGCCGGCGCAAGGCCGGCAGGTGGGTGGCATCTTCCGGGAGTTGCTGGGTGTTTTTGGATTGGGCGGCCTGCAGTCCGGCGGTTCCCGGACCGCTGTTCCATGCGGAATCCGCGACCAGTCCGCGTGCTCTGGACAGTTCCTCCGCATTCAACAGGTTTTCAATGGTGATCAGCATGCCGCCCGGCTCCTTTCAGAATTTCAGTTCCGTGGTGAGGATGACCGTGCGGCGCAGGCCCGGTACGGTAAACGCGCCGTTGTCGTACACCGAGTCGAAATACAGCTTGTCGAACAGGTTCTTGATGTTCAGCCGCATTGCCCATTTTTTCTGTTCGTAGGCGGCCATCGCATCCCATCGCACATAGGCCGGCGCAGTATTGGGGTGGTAGGCGCCGTTCAGCGTGGGTACGGCGCCGGCGCCGCCGGGGTTGAAGGCTTCGCGGTCACCCTTGGCCTCGAAGCCGCCGCCGATTTTCCACGGGCCTTCGACCTTGTAGGTCGTCCACAGATTGAGGGTGTAGCGCGGGGTGTTGCGCGCCCGCTTGCCGGTGTATTCGGGATTGCCGGAGGTGATGACGCCGGTCGTTGCATTGACGTTCTGTGCGACTTCGAGAATGGTCGCGTCCATCAGTGCGATGCCGGAGAACACTTCCCAGCGGCTGTTGATGCGTCCCGCGGCCTCGAGTTCGATGCCGTCGGTACGGCGTTTGTTGGTCAGTATCGCTGCAGTGGCTTCGAGGTCGGTATTGCGCTCCCATGATTTTGTGGCGCGGTACAGTGCCGCGCGCAGCGCGAGGTCGCCGTCGAAGGCCAGCCATTTCGCGCCGAGTTCGATGACGTCGCTGCGTTCCGGCGGCAAGGGCGTGACCGTCAGCTGATAAAGGTCGGCGGTCGGGCTGAAGGAGTCGCTCCAGCCGATGTAGTAATGCGCTTCGTCAGTCGGATGGAAGGACAGTGCGCCGCGGTAGCTGTTCTGGCCGTAACTCAGAGCGGGTGAGGTGGCGCTGCTGTAGTTGGCGCTTAACTGGTCATTACGAATGCCCAGTGTGGCTTTCCATTGCGGGATGAATTCGACGGTGTCCTGTGCATAGAAGGCGTAGGACTTGCCGTAGAAATCGGTGGGGTTGCCGGCGACGGCTTCCTGATAGGGATAGAAGGCCGGTGCCGCCACAGTGCCGAAATTCTGCAGTCCCTTGCGATGACTGTCTTCCCGAAGGTATTCAAAGCCGGCCAGTGCTTCATGTTTCATGCCCATTGCCTGGAAACGGGTGCTGAAGTCCGATTGCAGTGTGACGGTTTCGTAATCGGAAGCGCGGGTCTGGTTGCCGCCGACGCCGCCGAGCGCGTCAGGCAGCGTGCTTGCACTGGGGGTTTTTGCCCAGTAGCTGCGTTCGTAATCGGCGTAGCGCAGCTGCGTACGCAACTGGCTCTGCGGCGAAAAATGATGCTCGTGAACCAGGGTCGTGATGTTGGTGCTGCTTTTGTCGAAATTGCGGTCGATATTCCAGAAAGTGCTGGCTGGCAACTGCTGTGTCGGCGCCCTTGTGGTCGCGTCAAAGGCGATGCCGTAGTCCGGATTGTCATTGGTCTGCGCCTGATAATGGTTCAGCCAGATCCGGTCATTGGAGTTCTGGTTCAGTGCCAGGCTGATCGCAATGCCCTTGCGATGAATCTCGGCTTCAGTGCCGGTGGCGGGATTGCTGCGCCAGCTGCCTTCATCGCGCTGCATCAGGTTGATGCGCAGACCGGTGTCTTCGTTGATCGGCTTGTTGAGGTCGGCGGTGGCTTCACGGTAACCGTCGGTGCCGATGCTGCCGGTCGCACGGTACTGTTCAATGCGCAGCGGCGTCTTGCTGACCTGGTTGATCACGCCGCCGGCCTGTCCGCGGCCGAACAGCATGGCGCCGGCGCCGCGTAACACGTCGATCTGTTCGAGATTGAATGTTTCGCGGTTGTATTGCGCGGTGTCGCGGATGCCGTCCAGATACAGATCGCCGAAAGTGTAGAAGCCGCGCAGGTTCATGTTGTCCCCCGAGCGGCCGCCTTCTGCGGCGTTGAAACTCAGGCCGGAGACATTGCGCAGGGCTTCGCGCAGGCTGCCGACCTGCTGCTGTTCCATCAGCGTGTTGGTGATGGTGGTCACGGCTTGGGGAATGTCATGCGGGTCCTGCAGCGTTTTGCCGACACGTGTGGTCGTCCCGCGCAGGCCGTCCGGTGCATCGGCGTCGGCACGGACATTGACCGTGGGCAGCGTCGTTTCCCGTTCCGCAGCAGTCTGTGCCGATGCGGTCGCCGGCATCAGGGTCATGCCGGCGATCATCGCGCCGATGGGCAGCAGGGCGGTTTTTGCACCATTCGGTACCGCGGGCCGGCGTATTACAATGCCTTCGATTGCCGCCGCCAGAGGTCGTTTTCTGAATGTCGTGAAACTTTTGCTGAAAATGTTGTGCATCCGGTGCTCCCTTGCAGTCAGTGGTGGTCATGTTGCTGGCTGCCGGTGGGAGGCCGGGTGGCTGGCGCTGTAAAAACGGTTTCGCTGTGTTGCGGATTTCCGTTGATTGTTATGGCGGGATCAGTGTCAGTGCTTGCGGATACGGTTGCGCAGGGCGGCAAGTGCCAGCCACGCCAGCGGCGCGAGCACCAGCGCGTAGGTCAGCCAGTGTCCGTAAACGCCTTCCGGACCGTAAGGTTCCGAGGCGATATGCCAATGCTCGTTATCGATCGGCAGCACGCCGGCTTCGGTGAACTCATGGAAGCCGTAAACCACCAGTTGCACCGAAAACAGCAGCAGGAACAGTGAGGTGACCTGGAAAAACAGGGCGAGATTGACGCGGTGCCCATAGCGCGACCATGCCGCAGCCAGCAGAGCCGCTGCGCCCGCACCGAACAGCGCGCCGGCGAGCATGTCGCCGGATCCGCTCTGGCTGGCCAAAGCGACCGTGATCAGAGCCATTTCCATGCCTTCGCGTGCGATCATCAGCAGCACGAAAACAAAAATGCCGAGTTGTGCGGCCGGTCCGCTGCGCTGCAGGGCGTTGTCGATCCTGCGGCCGATGTCCGAGCGCATGTGGCGCGCCGTGCGCAGCATGTACACCACCATGGTGATGATCATGACCGCGGCAACAACAGCGAGCGCGCCTTCCCACACGGGTTGCACGGCGAACTCGGCGAGCGCAGTCCCCAGTACCAGGCTGAGCAGGATGCCGGCGGCCGCTCCCCACCAGGCGGCGGGCAGCAGGCCGCTGCGCCCCGATTTGCGCAGACAGGCGACCGTGATGGCGACGATCAGGAAGGCTTCCAGTCCTTCGCGTAATGTCAGTACGAACATCTGTTCCATGCTCAATGCTCCCTGGGGCCGGCGGGTTCGGTGACAAAGCCGATGCGTTGCAGGCCGGCGCGGGATGCGGCGGCCATTACACCGGCGACTTTTTCGTATTCGGTCCTGCGATCGGCGCGCAGATGCAGTTCCGGTTGCGGCTCGGCATCTGCTGCGGCGCGCATGCGGACTTCCAGTTCGGCGTTATCGATACGCTCGCCGTTCCAGAACAGTTCGCCGCCGGCGCGAACGCCGAGCTGGATGTTCTGCGGCTTGATCTGGTTGGGCTGGCTGGATGCACGCGGCAGGTCGATCTTCACAGCGTGGGTCAGCAGCGGTGCTGTGATGATGAAAATCACCAGCAGTACCAGCATGACGTCGATCAGCGGCACCATATTGATTTCCGCCATTGGCGCGCTGTCGCTGCCCTTGTTGAATCCGCCGAAGGTCATGGTGGTTATGCCCCGGACCGGACCGCGGCCGCCGGGCGAACCGGTGCGACGACCGCGACATCGTTGACGTGGGAACCGGTAGTGAGGAAGGCGTACAGGTCATGCGCAAACGAATCGAGCTGCGCCAGCACCATGCGGTTGCGCCGCACGGTGAAGTTGTAGGCCAGCACGGCGGGAATCGCCACGGCGAGGCCCAGTGCCGTCATGATCAGCGCTTCACCGACCGGGCCTGCGACCTTGTCCAGCGTGCCCTGACCGCTCATGCCGATGCTGACCAGCGCGTGATAGACGCCCCAGACCGTGCCGAACAGGCCGATGAAGGGGGCGGTGCTGCCGATGGAGGCGAGTACCGTCAGTCCGGATTCGAAGCGCGAGGTTTCTTCATCGATCACGCGGCGCATGGAGCGCGTGACGAATTCCGCGCCGGAGCCGGCTTCGTCGAGTTTGTTCGCGCCATGGCGCTGGTGATGGCGCGCGGCAACGATGGCATGCCAGGCGAGGTGTGAAAACGGCTCGTCGGGATGCTGCTGCTCGAGACGGGTGGCAACGGCCTGCAGTGAAGGTGCATTCCAGAACCCGTCGAGAAAACGGCGTGTGCGCGCGCGCAGCAGCAGCGACGCGATGGTTTTGGTGACGATCAGATACCAGGTGGCCATGCTCATGATCAACAGCATGACCAGCAGTGTTTTGCCGATGGCATCGGCCTGACCGAGAAAGTGGGCAATGCCCATGGTTTGTTGCGTGTCCAAAACTTAACTCCTCAAACTGAATGAAATCGGTACCAGCACCCATTCGCTGACGGCTTCATCGCCGCGCCGCGCTGGAACGAATTTCCAGCGTTTCACGGTATCGAGTGCTGTCCGGTCGAGACGGTCAAAGCCGCTGGAAGTGCGCAGTTCGATGCGCTCCGGCAGTCCTTTGCTGTCAACAAACACGCGCAGCATCACCCGGCCCTGTTCGCCGAGCCGGCGTGACAGTGCGGGGTAAGCGGGCGCCGGGTTGTTGAGGTAATCGGCGTCGAAGCGCGGCAGCGTGACCGCCGGAGCAACGGCTGCGGCAACCGCGACGGCCGGTCTGGTATCAACCGCTGCTTGGGATGTTGTTGCGGATGCGGCCGGCTCGGCAACGGTTTCGCGCAGGAGCGGTTGCGCTTGCGGCGCCGGGGCGATGTGCCGCGGCGTTTGCACCGGCACCGGTTTGGCCCTGGGTGCGGCCGGCGTTTCCTTCGGCGGCAGCAGGCTGACCATCACCGGCGTGATTTGCAGCAGCGCTTCCCGCGCCGGCGCGTGGCTGAGGATCACGGTCAGAGCGATGGCGTGGAGCGCCACGGTGACCGTGATGCCGGGAAGGCGCCGGTTCGGTGAATGGCTGGGCAGGGCGGGATACATGGATTTTTGCGTGGGCAGGTTTATTTGATGTAATGATAATTATTCTCATTATTATTGGCAAGCCTTGTCGATGGGGTTTCGTAAGTTCATGTTTTATCGATATATTCGGAACACTTTTAATCCGAAACTGAGGTTGTTCATGAAACTCGCATTCATCGGCACCGGCGTCATGGGCGGACCCATGGCCGGGCATCTGGTCAAGGCCGGTCATACCGTCACCGTCTACAACCGCAGCAAGGCCAAGGCGCAGGCCTGGGCGTCAAAACATGGCGGTCAGGTGGCGGAGACGCCGGCCGCCGCGGCGCGTGATGCCACGCTGGTGTTCAGCTGCGTCGGCAATGACAACGATCTGCGTGAAATCACCGTTGGTCCGCACGGCGCCTTCCAGGCGATGGCTGCGGAAGCGATATTTGTCGATCACACGACGACCTCTGCCAGCGTTGCCGAGGAATTACATGCCGCAGCGCGGTCGCGCGGACTGCATTTTCTCGATGCGCCGGTGTCCGGCGGCCAGTCCGGCGCCGAGCAGGGCATCCTGACGGTGATGGTCGGCGGCGATGCCGCGGCTTTTGCGAAGGCCGAGCCGGTGATTGCGCATTACGCGCGCGCGGTGACGCTGATGGGTGCCGCCGGCGCCGGGCAGAAAACCAAGATGGTCAACCAGATCTGCGTCGCCGGTGTGGTGCAGGGCTTGGCCGAGGGGCTGGCGTTTGCGCTGCATGCAGGACTTGACGGCAAGCGTGTGGTCGACGTCATCTCGAAAGGCGCTGCAACGTCATGGCAGATGGAAAACCGCGGAAAAACCATGGTCGACGGCAAGTTTGACTTCGGTTTTGCTGTGGACCTGATGCGCAAGGATTTGCGCATTGCAATGGAAGCGGCGCGCAGCAATGGCGCTCAATTGCCGGGTACAGCGCTGATCGACCAGTTTTACGCGGCGGTGCAGAAACAGGGCGGTGGTAAGCTCGATACATCCAGCCTGATCCGGCTGCTGGTGCAACATTGAAAGGTTGTCAGTGAGCGATAAAAAAGACAGCGGTACTCCGGCTGCGGAGCGTGCGCCGGCGCCGGCATTACCCGCGGCGACAGTGACCATCGTGCGTGATGCGCGCGATGGCATCGAAGTGTTGATGATGCGGCGCAATCT
>CBHTVL010000053.1:0-8807 GCA_966096475.1 uncultured Burkholderiales bacterium | reverse complement strand
AGGCCGCCGGCGTCAAAACGCTGCTGGTCTCCGGCGGCTTTACTTACATGACCGACCGCCTGAAAACCCGCGTGCGCCTCGACTACACGCACTCCAATGTACTGGAAATCCGCAATGGAAAATTGACCGGCAAAGTGCTTGGTGAAATCGTCAATGCCGATGCCAAGCTGGCGGCAATGAAACGTATTGCCGCTGAAATCGGTGCGATGCCTGCGCAGATTGCCGGCGTCGGCGATGGCGCGAACGATCTGAAGTTTCTGGCGGAATGCGGTGTCAGCTTTGCCTACCACGCGAAACCGGTGGTACGCGAGAAAACCACTTACGCGATCAGCCACGCGGGGCTGGACGCGATGCTCTGCCTGCTCTCGGCGGAACAGGTTTGATACGGCGGCGAACCGAGAACAGCCGTTACTTCGGGAATTTGTAGAAATCGCGGTTTAGCCAAGCGACGATGTCGTCAATTTCCTGCGCCTTGAACTTCGGATTCATCCGGTCGTTCCAGCGCTGCGTCTCTTTTTTCAGGGAAGACAGGTTTTTTACTTTAGCCCTTGGGGCGACATACAACTCGGTACCGTGGCACCCCAGACAATCCTCATGCAACTTTCCCCCGCGCACCGGATCCCCCGCCGCCTGAACTGTCACGGGTGTAGAAAGAGCCATTACTGTCAGCGCCCCCGCCATGGATCGCTTCATGGCGACGTCTTCTTGATACGGCTATGATCAATCACCTGAAGGCCACGAACACGGCCGCGCTCTTCCATGGCTTTGAGGTGTTCGGCCCGAAGGTGCTCGCGCTCTTCCGCTGAAGCCGCACCATGTTGACGTTGCCGGTAGCGTTCTCGCTCCTGCGCAGTCATTAATTCGGAACCGGGAATGATTTCGCGCTGCACCGGTGCGGATTCGGCAGTCGCCGCAGAAGCCGGCAGCGCCATCAAGCCAAGAACCACCGCAAAGGCACTCTGGCAAATAAAGCGGCGTAAATTGCACATGCCCTGCAGTTTGCCACTGCAGGAGAATGACAGTTTGATTCGGATCAAGCCTGGTGGGGCTCGTGATCACCGACGGCGGCATCAGCCTCGTCGGATAATTCGTCCGTAGCGACATGCTGGTGATACATGCTGATCAGGCAGGCAGCAATCAGCATCGGGATCAGCAGCATCAGTGCTTCGGCGACATAACCGGCGAACAGCAGCGCTTCCGGCACGATGGCCGCCCCTGTGAATACAAAATCGACGAATCCGGCGTTGATCATGGTCCGTATCTCCCGAAAATTTGACTGACCTTCATGTTGATTCATGAAGGGGCCGTGATACGTCCGAAATAGAGAGCAATTAAGATGCCAATTAAAATTATTGTTTAAAAACAATAACTTGAAAATAATCTTTTAGCCGGAAAATGTCCTATTGCGATGCACCATTCATGCTCACGCACCAGTCTGGCAGCAATCAATAGACCGGCAGACGCTCACCGTTGCTGAGTTCATAGGGCCGCAGCGGCCCCGTGCCTTCGCTGCACATGCCGTAGATGAAGGGGAAAGCATCGCGACCCGGCGTCAGGAAACGCAGGTCCTTGAACCACACGCAGAGGTGGGTATCGCCGATGTCGACCTGATGCAGCGCCGGATAGGCGGAGAACCAGCGGAAGAAGGCGAACTCGGGATGTTCATAGGCCGCGCGCACCGCCGCGCCCTGCGAGCCCTTGCCGTAACGCACATCGCTTTCCCACACCGCCAAGTCCGGCGGCCGGTATACCGCATCCAGCCGCGCAATCAGACCGGCATCCGGCGATGCGGTCTGCACGGTTTTGCGCTGCAGATTGATGTGGCTGTAGCGGTCACCCGCTTCGGTCTCGATGATCACCATCGAGGTGTACGGCGATACCGGTCGCGGCAGCGCGCTGACCTTCGCCTGTGCAAGGCCCATCTCGCGCACGGCCCGTTCACCGAACTCCACCGCGCCCTGCAATTGCTGATACTGAAAACCGACATAAGCCACCAGCACCGCCAGACCGGCCACGGCCGGCAACCGCGACCGCCGCCACAGCAGTGACAGCAACAGTCCGGCAACGATGATGCCGGTGAACCACAGGTCGATGATGAAGGTGGTGCCGAGGCCGTGCCGGTAATCCGACAGCGGCGCGAAGATCATCGTGCCGAAAGTGGTGATCCAGTCGCCGGCGATATGCGCCGCCAGCGACAGCGCGACCACCGGCACATAAGTTTTCCAGCCCGGACCCTTGCGCCAGATCAGCGCGAAGATCAGCGACAGCAGCACGGTCCATAACGGCAGCATCAGCAGCGAGTGTGTGACGCCGCGGTGGTGATAGAGATAGGCCAGCGGCGAGATCCATGTTGCCACGACATCGATGTCGGGAAACGCGGTGACCAGGAAACCGATGCCGATGCGCCGGCCCAGCGGCAATGCCGGTTTTTCGATGCCGGCGGTGGCGCGGGCCAGCAGAGCGCCGGAAAGCGCGTGGGTCAGGGTATCCATGGCGGTCGTCGGGTAGTGGGTGACAAAAAAACAGCGGCGCCGGATTGTAACCGACGCCGCCGTGTGCTCCTGAAAACGCCTACTTCAGAACGATGTCCAGCGTCTTGCCGAGACGGTAATACGTTTCATATTGTTCCTGCACGAACTTCGCGGTGTCTTCCGGCGTTTTGATATGCGGCATCGAACCGATTTTTTCGGTCGCCGCGATCCACTGCGGATCAGCGCCGACTTTCTGCAGCGTGTCGCCCCACAGCGCGACCAGCTTGCGGTCCATTTTCGGCGGGCCGTACAGCGCGCTCCAGCCGATGATGCGCTCCAGAGCCGGGTAACCCGCCTCCTTCGCCGTCGGCACATCGGGGATTTCCTTGTAACGCTCCGGCGTCGTGGTCAGCAAGCCGCGCATCTGACGGCTCTTGATGAAACCCAGCACGGTACCGAGGTTGGAGCAGCCGAAATCGACATGTTTGCCGAGCACTGCGGTGGCAGCTTCCCCGCCGCCCTTGTACGGACTCTGGATCGCTGCTTCCTTGCCCAGCTTCTGCACATCAAACAGCAGCTGCGGCCCCATTTCATGAATGGTGCCGACGCCGGCGGTGCTGTATTTGAGTTTGCCCGGATTCTTGCGAATGCCTTCGACCAGATCGCCGAAACTGCGGTAAGGACTGTCGGCCACTACCGCGCAGACATAGGGATTGAGTTCGAGAATGCCGAGGAAGGTGAAGTCATTCCATTTGTAGCCGAGGTCCGGTTTCAGCGCCGGCAATGTGGCCTGCGATCCGACGCGTGCCAGCAGCAGCGTGTAGCCATCGGGCGCGGCGTTTTTCACCTGCTCGGAACCGATCGCGCCGCTGGCGCCAACCTTGTTCATCACTACGGCGTTCTGCTTCAGGTATTTCGGGATCACCGCACCGAGGTTGCGTGCCGCGAGATCGGAATCACCGCCGGCCGAGAACGGCGCGACGATCAGCAGCGGACGTGAAGGATAGGATTGGGCGAACGCCGCAAACGCCGTCATTGCAAGGATGCCGCCGACAACGGACGTGACGACACGGCGCACAGAACTGGATTTCATCTTGGGTCTCCTCCCGGTTGAAATGCCTGATATGCCTGCAAGGGCATTGTGCGGGGAGGATTCTCGAAAAGCAACGGCGGCCTGTCAGGCCCTAGTCCCAGCGGTCGTCCTTGACCTCGATGACACCGTTTTCAACACGCAGCGGCAGTTTTGCCGTGGGTTCGTAGGCCGGCGCAGTCAGCGCCTCGCCGGTACGGATGCAGAAGCGTGCGCCGTGGCGCGGACAAACCACCTGATCACCTTCGATCACGCCGCTGGCCAGTTCACCGCCGTCATGGGTGCAGACGTCTTCAATCGCGAAGAATTCGCCGCCGACGTTGAATACCGCCACGGTGGTGCCGTCGACATCGGCCACCTTGCAGGCACCGGGAGCGATCTCACCGACCGCCGCGACCTTGATCCAGTCCGCCATGCGCATTACATCCCGTTTAAACCGCGACGACTTCCATATCGGGTTCGATCTGGCGCACGAGGTTCTCGATGCCGGCCAGCGTCCCCGACAGCGAACTCGGACAGCTGCCGCAGGCGCCCTGGTAATGGACTGACAGCTTGTTGCCTTCAAGCCCGACGACGTAAAGATCGCCGCCGTCATTCTGCAGATACGGGCGCACCTGCTCATCGAGCGCGGCATTGATCTTGTCCAGACGCTCACGGTCTTCCGGGCTCAGCTTGGCCGGGTCCATCGCCTCGCTCGACTGCTCGGCCAGTTGCGCCGACTGCGCATCGGCCGACGGGGCTTCACGGATCGGCACTGCCAGATCGCGCATCAGCTGTTCCCAGTCCGCGCCGCCGTCCTGCGTCACCGTCACCCAGTGATCGACATAAAACACGTTGGTGACATGTTCGATGTCGAACAGCGCCATGGCCAACGGATCGCCGACGGCCTGCTCCGGCTTGTCATACGAGCGGGTGATGCCCCAGGTCAGCGGTTCCCGCAGGATGAACTTCATCGCATTGGGGTTCGGGGTCGGTTCGATTTCGGCGATTTTCGGCATGAATGAAAGTTGCAGTAACGGTTTTTATTATTCGGTTGAAGCAGTATCAGTACCGGCAAACGCCGCATGCAGCGTATGCCAGGGGAGGATCGCGCATTTGACGCGGGTCGGCAGTTCGCTGACGCCGGAAAACACAGTCAGACGGCCGAGGTGATGCGGACCGGCGGCATCGAGTTTGCCGGTGGTCATGTCGCGGAACTCCTGCACCATCTGTTCGGCATCGGCTTTGCTTTTGCCCTTGACCGCAACAGTCATCATCGATGCCGAGGCCTTGCAGATCGCGCAGGCCTCCCCTTCAAAGCCGACGGCTTCGACCTGATCGCCATTGAGCTTCAGCGACAGGTGGATATGATCGCCGCACAGCGGGTTCACACCCTCCGCCTTGTGCGTGGCATCGCCGAGCATGCCCCAGTTGCGGGGCTTCTTGTTATGTTCGAGGATCATTTCCTGGTAAAGCTGGCGGCTGTCCATATTGATCAAATCAAAGCAAAGTCAAAATCTAGCCACAGAGATCACAGAGGACACAGAGAAAACCCCGGGCTTGCAGTTCTCTGTGCGCTCTGTGACCTCTGTGGCTAAAGGGGTTAGGTTTTTCATGCAAACAACTTTTGCACGCGGCCGATGGAGGCAACCAGCGCATCGACTTCGTCCATCGTGTTGTAGAAGGCGAATGAGGCGCGTGAGGTCGCCGGCACCTTGAAACGCTGCATCACCGGCTGCGCACAGTGGTGGCCGGTGCGGATCGCCACACCGTCATCATTGAGCAGCGAACCGACGTCATGCGGATGCACGCCGTCGAGCGCGAAGGACAGCACGGCAGCCTTTTTCTCGGCAGTGCCGATCAGGCGCACACCGGGGACACGGTTGAGTTGATCGGTGGCGTAATCCAGCAGATCGGTTTCATGCGCGGCAATACGCTCGATGCCGATGGCGGTCAGGTAATCAATCGCCGCACCCAGCGTGATCGCCTCACCGATCGGCGGCGTGCCGGCTTCGAACTTGGCGGGGATCGGCGCAAAGGTGGTTTTTTCGAAGGTCACCGACAGGATCATGTCGCCGCCGCCCTTGAAAGGCTGCATTTTTTCGAGCAGCGCGGCCTTGCCGTACAACACGCCGATACCCGTCGGGCCGCAGAGCTTGTGGCCGGAGAAAGCGTAAAAATCACAATCGAGGTCCTGCACGTCAACCTTCAGATGCGGCGCGGCCTGCGCACCGTCGACCAGCACCGGCACGTCGTGTTCATGCGCAATGGCGATCATTTCACGGACCGGGTTGATGGTGCCCAGCGCGTTCGAGACATGGGTCATCGCCACGAATCTGGTGTTGGCGTTGAACAGCTTGCGGTAATCCTCGACCATCAGCTCGCCGCGGTCGTTGATCGGCACCACGCGGATTTTGACGCCCTTCTCTTCGACCAGCATCTGCCAGGGAACGATGTTCGAGTGGTGCTCCAGCGTGGTCAGGATGATCTCGTCGCCGGCCTTGAAGAATTTGCGGCCGTAACCCTGCGCCACCAGATTGATGCCGTCGGTGGTGCCGCTGGTGAAAATGCACTCGCGTGATTCTTTGGCATTGATGAAGGCCTGGACCTTCAAGCGCGCCTTTTCGTATTCCGCGGTCGCTGTTTCCGACAGGTAATGCACAGCGCGATGGATGTTGGCGTGCTGCGCGCTGCGGTATTGCACCCAGCGGTCGATCACCACCTGCGGCATCTGACTCGATGTCGCATTATCCAGGAAAATCAATGGCTTATCTTTGATCTTCAGACTGAGGATGGGGAAGTCACGGCGCAATGCGGCAACATCCAGCGGCGTCGCCAGTTTATCGCGCGCGCTCACAGGCTGGCCTCGGTACGCGCCATCACCAGCTTTTCCAGCGCAGCAACCAGCGACGGCACGGGAATGTGGTCGATGATCTCGGCGCCGAAGGCATAGGTCAGCAGATTGCGCGCCTGTGCTTCCGGCAGGCCGCGGCTTTTCAGATAAAACAGATGCTCGGCATCGAGCTGGCCGACGGCCGCGCCATGCGCACACTTCACGTCATCCGCATAGATTTCCAGCTGCGGTTTGGTATCGACACGCGCCTTGTCAGACAGCAGCAGATTGCGGCTCTGCTGCGAGGAATCGGTCTGCTGCGCGCCCTCGCGCACAAACACCTTGCCGTTGAATACCGCATGTCCGGCGCCGCCGACAATGGTCTTGTGCGTCTGCTTGCAGATGCCCTGCGCTTTGGCGTGATCGACCAGGGTGTGCGTATCCGCCGTCTGCCGGCCACCGATCAGCGCCAGGCCGTCGATTTCGACATTGATGCCCTCACCCTGCTGACTGATGTTCAGATTGTTGCGCGACAGTCGCGCACCGAGCGTCACCGCATGCGACTGGAAACGCGCGTCCTTCGCCAGCGTCACCGCACAATTGCTGATGTGAAAGGCTTTCTGGCTTTCGCGCTGCAGCTTGATATGGCGCAGCGAAGCATTCGGCGCCACGGCAATTTCGGTCACCGCATTGGTCAGGTAAGCCTCATCCCCCAGCGCGACGTAATCTTCGACCACACAGGCCTCGGCGCCGCTCTCGGCGACGATCAGGCAACGCGGGTAAGCAGCCACACCATTACCCGCCGCAACAAACAGCAGATGGATCGGCGCTTTCAGCTGCGCGTCCTTCGCCAGATGAATGAACACACCGTGCTGCAGAAAAGCCGTGTTGAGCGCCGTGAACAGTTCCTGTTCGCTGCCCGCGAGTTTGGCCAGGTGGGGCTCAACCTGTGCGGCATGCGATTTCAGCGCATCGCTCAAAGCGATCACCGTCACACCGGCAGGCAATGCGCCCCGCTGCGCCAGCTCCGTCGCCGGCACGCCATCCACAAACACCAAACGCATCGCCGCTTCCGGCACGACATGCGCAGCAATGTCTGCAGCAGAAACCTTGACCGCCGCAGCCGCCGGCTGCACCTGCAATTTGGTCAGCGGCGTCAGATCGGTGAAGCGCCATTCTTCATCACGCGTGGTCGGCACCGACAGCGCGTTGGCGCGCTCCAGCGCTGCCGCGCGACGCGCGTCGAACCAGGCTGCGGGGCTTTTCGGCAGCGCAGCGCTGCCGGCGAGCAGCGCCGCCACGTACGGATGAACCCCGGAATGAGATGCGGCCGTCACGTTCACGCTGCCGCCTTTTTGGCTGCTTTTTTGTCATCCAGCAGCCAGTCGTAACCGCGCGATTCGAGTTCCAGCGCCAGCGACTTGTCGCCGGACTTGATGATGCGGCCGGCCGACATCACATGCACGTAATCCGGCGTGATGTAGTTGAGCAGGCGCTGGTAATGCGTGACCAGCACGCAGGCATTGTCGGCGTTCAGTAGTTTATTGACGCCGCCGGCGACCACGCGCAGCGCATCGATGTCGAGACCCGAGTCGGTTTCATCGAGCAGCGACAGCTTCGGCTCGAGCAGCGCCATCTGCAGGATTTCATTGCGTTTCTTTTCGCCGCCGGAAAAGCCGTCATTGACGCTGCGGCTCAGGAACTCCGGGTTCATTTCCAGCAGCTTCATTTTTTCGCGCACCAGATCATCGAACTCCAGCGGATCGAGTTCTTCCTTGCCGCGGCCGCCCTGCACCGTGTTGTAGGCGAGGCGCAGGAAGGCGCTGTTGGTAACACCGGGGATTTCGACCGGATACTGAAAACCGAGGAACACGCCGGCACGCGCACGCTCATCCGAGGCCAGCGCGAACAGATCCCTGCCTTCGAACAGCACTTCTCCGCCCTTGACCTCGTAGGCCGGGTGGCCCGCCAACACTTTGGAGAAGGTGCTTTTGCCGGAACCGTTGGGCCCCATGATCGCGTGCACTTCACCGGCACGCACCGTCAGATTGATGCCCTTGAGAATATCGATGCCGGCGACCGTCGCCGTCAGGTTGCGGACTTCAAGAATTGTTTTTGCGTTGCTGTTGATCATGTTTTAAAACCTAAAAAAACCTTAGCCACAGAGGTCACAGAAAAAACAAAGAAAAATTAACAAGATGGACAGGATTTACAGGACAAAAACAACACGGGGTCATCCTGCTCATCGTGCCCATCCTGTAAATTGATTTTGATCTTTAGCCGACACTACCCTCCAACTTCAAACCAAGGAGCTTGGTCGCCTCAACGGCGAACTCCATCGGCAGTTGCTGGAAAACGTCCTTGCAGAAACCGTTGATGATCATCGACACCGCTTCTTCGGTACCGATGCCCCGGCTCTGGAAATAGAACAGCT
>CBHTVL010000052.1:0-8811 GCA_966096475.1 uncultured Burkholderiales bacterium | reverse complement strand
CCGAGACCTTTTTTTCCTTCATCAGGATGCCCTTGGCGCGATCGACCAGTTTGCGTTCGGACAGCTTGCTGCGGGTCTGCGCCAGTTCTTCCTGCACCGACTGGAAAGCTTCGAAACGCGCTACTGCGGTTTCGATGATCGGTTCGATGCGCTCGGCGGCCAGGCCGTCGACGATATAGGCGGTAACCCCGGCACGGACCGCTTCACGGATCGATTCCTTGTTGCGGTCTTCGGTGAACATCACGATCGGCCGCGGGCAGCTTTCCGTGATCATGCACAGGTGCTCCAGCGTGTCCCGGCTGGGCGATTCGGTGTCGATGATGATGGCATCCGGGGAATGGCTGCGGACGGCGTCATAAAGCTGTCTGGAATCAGCCACTTCGGCGACGATTTCGTGGCCCAGCCGTTCCAGCGTCATGCGCAGGAACAGGGAGCGCTCCGGAGTTTCGTCGAACAGCATGATTTTCATACCCGGATTGTCGCAAGTTACGTGCCAGCCGGGGGTGTTTTACCGGCCGCTATATACTAGGGCCCATGCAAGTCTCCTCCATGCACTTCAAGGCGCGGGTCGGCGAAAAGCTGGCCGACGTCAAACTCCAGTCGGCTTTGAAGAAGCTGCAGGGGAATTTCGTCAAAGGCCGGGCCGACCGCATCACCGAACTCGACAATTTCCACGAGATCCGTGATGCCGCTGCGGCCATCCGCGACCGCACGCTGGCCAACCTCGACGTTTATCTGGATACCTTTGAACGCAATGCCAAGGCACGCGGTACCGTGGTGCACTGGGCCGAGACGCATGATGACGTCAACCGTATCGTGCGCGAAATTGCTGCGCAGCACGGCGTGCGCAAAGTCATCAAATCGAAGTCAATGGTTACCGAAGAGTGCGCGCTCAATGACGCACTGATTGATGCCGGGCTGGAGGTCGTCGAAACCGATCTCGGCGAATACATTCTGCAACTGGCGCAGGAGCCGCCCTCGCATATTGTCGCGCCGGTGGTGCACAAGACGCGCGATGAGGTTTCGGATCTGTTCGCGGAAAAACACAATGCGCCAAGGCTGACCGATATCCCGGCGCTGTGCCGCGAAGCGCGGGAAAAACTGCGGCCGCATTTCCTGTCTGCCGATATGGGCGTATCGGGTGCGAACTTCATCATTGCCGAAACCGGTTCTTCGCTGATCGTTACCAATGAAGGCAACGGGCGGCTGGTGACCACGCTGCCGAAAGTGCATGTCGCGATCACCGGCATCGAGAAGGTGGTGGCGACGCTGGAAGACGTCACCACGCTGCTGCGCCTGCTGCCGCGGCACGGTACCGGACAGAGCATTACCAATTACATCTCCGTTACGACCGGTCCGCGGCGCGAGGGCGACAGCGACGGCCCTGAACATTTCCACGTGATCCTCGTCGATGCCGGACGCACCAAACTGATCGGCGGCGACATGCAGGAGATGCTGCGCTGTATCCGCTGCGGCGCCTGCATGAATCACTGTCCGGTGTATCAGAGCGTCGGTGGCCATGCCTATGGCTGGGTGTATCCGGGGCCGATGGGCTCGATCCTGACGCCGACCTATGTCGGGCTGCAGAATGCCGTCGACCTGCCGAACGCGGCGACCTTGTGCGGACAGTGCCATGTCGCCTGTCCGGTGAAGATTCCGCTGCCCGAGCTGCTGCGCAAGCTGCGCGAACAGCAGTTCGATCTCAAGCTCAAGCCCTGGTACGAGATGTTCGCGCTGCGCGCCTGGGGCTGGCTGGCGCAACATTCATGGCTTTACGCGATGACGACGCGCTTGCAGGCGCGGCTGCTGAAGTCGGCAGCGGATGAGCGTGGCATGATTCGCAGCCTGCCTTTTGCCGGCGGCTGGACGGATCGTCGCGATCTGCCGGCGCCGGAAGGCCGGACGTTCCGTGAGCTTTACCGGGCTGCAGCCAAATAATTGAACAACAGATTCTGAAGTTTTACTGGAGGAGTCAATGAACAAACCGGCAGATCATTCCGCCATCGCCACGGTGCCGCTGTGGATCAACGGCAGGGCCCAGAACGCCACCTCGACGCGCAGCGCCGAAGTCACCAATCCGGCAACCGGCAAGGTGACGCGTCGCGTGCCGCTGGCCAATGCGGCTGATATTGACGCGGCAGTCGCTGCAGCGAAACGCGCCTTCCCGGCCTGGCGCGATACGCCGCCGCTGCGCCGCGCGCGCATCCTGATGAAATTCCGCGAACTGCTGGTGGCGCATCAGGAAGAGCTGGCGCGGCTGGTGACCGACGAACATGGCAAAACCCTGCCGGATGCGATGGGTTCCGTGCAGCGCGGCATTGAGGTTGTCGAGTTTGTGACGGGCATTCCGCAGTTGCTCAAGGGCGAACACAGTCCTGATGTCGGCACCGGTGTCGACACCCATTCACTGCGCCAGCCGCTGGGTGTCTGCGCAGGCATCACGCCCTTCAATTTTCCGGTGATGGTGCCGCTGTGGATGTTTCCGGTGGCGATTGCCTGCGGCAACACCTTCGTGTTGAAGCCTTCTGAAAAGGTGCCGTCAGCGTCGATGCGCATGGCGGAATTGCTGCGCGAAGCCGGGCTGCCCGACGGCGTGCTTAACGTGGTGCATGGCGACAAGGAAGCGGTGGATTCGCTGCTGCATCATTCCGACGTCAAGGCAGTGTCCTTCGTCGGATCAACGCCGATTGCCAAATACATTTACGAAACCTGCGCGCAGCAAGGCAAGCGCGTGCAGGCGCTGGGCGGCGCGAAGAACCATGCCGTGGTGCTGGCAGATGCGGATCTGGATTTTGCGGCGGATGCCTTGATCGGCGCTGCTTACGGGTCAGCCGGTGAGCGCTGCATGGCGATTTCGGCGGTGGTGGCGGTGGACGAGGTGGCCGACTCGCTGGTGGCCAAGCTCAAGGCGGCGGCGGGCAAGCTGAAAATCGGCTCCGGCCACGACAAGGGCACGGACATGGGGCCGGTAATCAGCCGTGTGCATCGCGACAAGATTTCCGGCTATGTCGATCAGGGTGTTGCTGCCGGCGCCAAGCTGGTGCTCGACGGCCGCGGGCACAAGGTGTCGGGTCATGAAGACGGCTTTTTTATCGGCGCCACGCTGTTCGACCAGGTGCGCACCGACATGAGCATCTATCGCGACGAAATCTTCGGCCCGGTGCTGGTGGTGCTGCGTGTGAAATCGCTCGATGAAGCCATTGCGATGATCAATGCCAATCCGTTTGCCAACGGCACTGCGGTGTTCACGCGTTCCGGCGGCGCGGCGCGGCGTTTCGAACGCGAGATCGAAGTCGGCATGGTCGGCATCAATGTGCCGATCCCGGTGCCGATTGCGTTTTATTCCTTCGGCGGCTGGCGCAATTCGCTGTTCGGCGACCAGCATGTCCATGGCCCGGAAGGCGTGCGCTTTTATACCCGCGGCAAGGTGGTCACCACGCGCTGGCCTGACGACAAGGCGCTGCCGGCCGGCTTCAACATGCCGACGCTGGGCTGATGTCCGCACGCGCCAACATTCTCGCCCGCATCCGCACCCGTCAGGGCAAGGCGGTGACGCCGCGCAATGCGGAAAGGGAAAAGGTCGCGCAGTTCATTGCCGAGCACCCGCAGAGCCCGCGTCCCACGATTGAAGCCGATCTGGTGGCGCGGTTTCGCGATCGCGCATTGAACCTGACCACCAGCGTCGAGGATCTGGCCTCCTTGCAGGAACTGCCTGCAGCAGTGGCGCGTTATCTGTCTGAAAAGCAATTGCCGAAAACGGCTGTGTGCTGGCCCGATTACGCGATGCTCGACTGGGCGGGGCAGGGCCTGCAGGTTGAAGGCTGTCCTGCGCGCGACACCGATCTGGTCGGCATTACCGGCGCATTTTGTGCGATTGCCGAAACCGGTACGCTGATGATGTGTTCGGGGCGGGATACCCCGGCCACGACAAGCCTGTTACCGGAAACGCATATTGCCGTCGTCTCCAAAAGCCGCATCGTTGCCGGCATGGAGGATGCGTGGGCTTTGTTGCGGCGAGATATCGGTAATATGCCCAGAGCAGTGAATTTCATATCCGGTCCTTCGCGCACCGCCGACATCGAACAGACGGTAACGCTGGGTGCTCACGGCCCTTACCGCGTGCATGTGCTGCTGATTCCCTAGCGCTTCGCGGTTTTGATCTGCATCAAACACCGGCCCGACGCGGTGAATAGCATGGGTGCATGAGCCGCGAACCTGATCCCATGAATAACGTTTTGCCTGATTCCGCCCCGCAGTGGCATGGCCGGGATGCGGCTTCTGCGATTGCCGCGCTCGGTGGCGATGCCCGGCAGGGTCTTGCCGCAATGGAAGCGGCCAGACGTCTGGCGCAATACGGTCCCAATCTGTTGCAGCAGGGATCCCGGCGCAGTCCCTGGCGCATTCTCGTTGCCCAGTTTGCCGATTTCATGATTGTCGTACTGATGGCCGCGGCCGTGTTATCCGGTGTGGTCGGCGACATGGCCGATACGCTGGCGATCATCGCCATTCTGTTGCTGAATGCCGTCATCGGATTTACACAGGAATATCGTGCCGAAAAAGCGATGGCTGCCCTGCAGCGTATTGCGGCGCCATCGGCGACCGTATTGCGCGACGGTCAGCGCGTGGTCATTGCGGCTGCTGAACTGGTGCCCGGTGACTTTGTGCTGCTGGAGGCCGGCAATATGGTGCCGGCCGACCTGCGCCTGATCGAAACCATGCGCATGCGTGTGGAAGAGGCCGCGTTGACCGGTGAATCGGTGCCGGTGGACAAGGACGCGACGATGCTGGCTGAAGCCGATGCTGCGCTCGGCGACCGGCGCAATATGGCGTACAAGGGCACGATCATCAGCTATGGCCGCGGCAGCGGTCTGGTGGTGGCGACGGGCATGGCCACCGAACTGGGTCATATTGCCGCGCTGCTGGCCGCCAGCGAAGAATCGAAAACGCCGCTGCAGAAGCGGCTTGCGGCTTTCGGCCGGCGGCTGGCGATCTTCGTGCTGCTGGTGTGTGCGGTGATTTTTGTTGCGGGACTGTTGCGCGGCGAACCGCCCTTGCTGATGCTGCTGACTTCGGTCAGCCTCGCGGTCGCGGCGATACCCGAAGCCTTGCCGGCGGTTGTCACCATTGCGCTCGCGCTGGGGGCCTATCGCATGGTTGAACATCAGGCGCTGATGCGGCGGCTGCCGAGTGTCGAGACGCTGGGTTCGATTACCTATATCTGCTCCGACAAAACCGGCACGCTGACCGAAAACCGGATGCGCGTTGAGTCCTGCCTGGTGGAGGGTGTCATGCGGGCGCCGGAGCAGGTGACCGGCGCAGTGGCTGAACGCCTGTTCACGGCGATGGCCCAGTGCAACGACGCGACCGGTGATGACTCGGGCGGCGCGGCCGGCGATCCGACCGAAGTGGCCTTGCATGTCGCTGCGCAGCGCGCCGGTTTTTCGCGGGAAATTCTCGAGCGTGATGCGCCGCGGCGCGCCGAACTGCCGTTTGATTCGGTGCGCATGCGCATGACCACTTTTCATGCCGGCGCCGACGGTGTGATGGCCTATACCAAGGGGGCGCCCGAGGCGGTATTGCCGCGCTGCTGCGCAATGCCCACCGCCGGCGGGGTGAAACCCTTGCCGCGAAACGAACTGGAAAGTGCTGCTGCCATGATGGCCGCGGATGGATTGCGTGTGCTGGCGCTGGCCTGCCGTCGCTGGGATGCGATTCCCGACCTGAATGATGCCGATGCTGCTGAAGATGATTTGATGTTCATCGGTCTGGTCGGGCTGATGGATCCGCCGCGCGCGGAAGCTGCGGCGGCGGTGGCCACCTGTCTCAGTGCCGGCATTACGCCGGTGATGATCACCGGCGATCATCCGGCGACTGCGCGTGCGATTGCGCGACGTCTGGGCATTGCCGGCGATGGTGATGCGGTGATTACCGGACGCGAGCTGTTGACGCTCGATGATGCTGCCTTGGCGGCGCGTGTGCTGGATACAAGGGTTTATGCGCGGGTTGATCCCGCACAGAAAATCCGCGTGGTCGAGGCCCTGCAGGCTCGCGGCCAGTTTGTCGCGATGACCGGCGACGGCGTCAACGATGCGCCGGCGCTGAAACGTGCCGATATCGGCGTGGCGATGGGTCGTGGTGGAACGGATGTTGCGCGTGAGGCTGCGGACATGGTGTTGCTCGATGACAATTTCGCCACCATCGTTGCCGCGGTGCGCGGTGGCCGGCGCATTTACGACAACATCCGCCGCTTTATCAAATACGTGCTGACCACCAATCTGGCGGAGGTGTTGCTGATTGCGCTCGCGCCTTTTTTCGGCATGCCGCTGCCGCTGTTGCCCTTGCACATCCTGTGGGTGAATCTGGTGACCGACGGCCTTCCGGGACTGGCGCTGACCGCGGAGCCGGCGGAGCGCGGCATCATGCAGCGTCCGCCGCATCCACCCTCAGAGAACATGTTTGCCCGCGGCATGTGGCAGCACATCCTGTGTGTCGGTACATTGATGAGTGCCCTGGTTCTCGGGCTGCAATACTGGGGCATCAGCAACGGCGTCAGCCATTGGCAGACCATGGTGTTCACGGCGCTCACTTTTGTGCAGCTGGCGAATGTGATGGCGATCCGCTCGGACCGCGATTCGCTGCTGGTCATCGGCGTGTTATCGAACCGGCCGCTGGCGATGACCGTGGCACTGACGGTTGTGTTGCAACTGCTGCTGATTTACGTGCCGGCGCTGAACCGCATATTTGACACGGCGCCGTTGTCGGCACTGGAACTTGGCTTGTGCCTGGCTTGCGCAGCGGTGGTGGTGGTCGCGGTGGAGGGGGAGAAATGGCTGGCTCGAAACGGCCTGATCTACAAAACCGCCCCGGGGACCCGCCCTTAGTCGGGGCGGCTTGCTGCACTGCGGATTTCATCAGGCAACAAACCCAAGTCAGATTTCTGTAAGTATTCGCTTGTTGCAGGACGGTACGCTTGATTTTGAGGGAAGCGGGCGCTAGGATGCCTGACGCCCCGGCATGGTTTTAAGCGGAAATAAAATACGAGGGTGCAAGTCGTTGTTTTCCCGAAATGTCGTAACAGGCTCCAGCAGAAGTTTGCAATAAAAAACTCGCTGGCCTCAGCCCGTTGCGGTCCCGTGCTGTCACTGTAATCTGGAGGAGCAAATGGTTAAGAAACAGGACAAAAAGGCTGCTGAAGCAAGCCCGACCCGCCGTAAATTCCTGACTGGCGCTTCGGTCGCCGCAGGTGCCGCGGTTGCCGGGTTCCCGATGATCTCCAAGGCGCAGGCCGGTCCGATTACGATGCGGTGGCAGAGCACGTGGCCGGCCAAAGACATTTTCCATGAATACGCGCTGGACTTCGCCAAGAAGGTCAATGACATGACCGGCGGCGATCTTAAGATTGAAGTGCTTCCGGCCGGCGCCGTTGTTCCGGCTTTCCAGCTGCTGGATGCCGTGTCCAAAGGCACACTCGACGGTGGTCACGGCGTGCTGGTATATCACTACGGCAAGCAAAATGCTTTGGCACTGTGGGGTTCGGGTCCGGCCTTCGGCATGGACGCCAACATGATGCTTGCCTGGCACAAATACGGTGGCGGCAAGGAGCTCTTGGCCAAGCTGTATTCGTCGATCGGCGCCAACGTGGTGTCCTTCCCCTATGGCCCGATGCCGACCCAGCCGCTGGGCTGGTTCAAGAAGCCGATCACCAAAGTGCAGGACATGAAAGGCCTGAAGTTCCGCACGGTGGGTATCTCCATTGACGTGTTCACTGCCATGGGTGCTGCGGTCAATGCGCTGCCCGGCGGCGAGATTGTTCCGGCAATGGATCGCGGCCTGCTGGATGCTGCAGAATTCAACAATGCGTCTTCCGACCGCCTGCTCGGGTTCCCGGATGTGTCCAAGGTCTGCATGCTGCAAAGCTTTCACCAGAACGCCGAGCAGTTCGAGATCATGTTCAACAAGGGCAAGTTTGATGCGCTGCCGGCGAAGATGAAATCCATCATCGAAAATGCCGTCGAAGCCGCCTCTTCCGACATGTCCTGGAAGGCAGTGCACCGCTATTCCCAGGATTACATCGAGATGCAGCAGAAACAGGGCGTCAAGTTCTACAAGACACCGGACGCCGTGCTGCAGGCGCAGCTTGAAGGTTACGACGCTGCAACGGCAAAGCGCAACGATAACCCGCTGTTCCGCGAAATCGAGGAGTCGCAGCGCAAGTTCGCCGAGCGCGCCGTTCGTTGGGATCTGGACACCAACGTCAACCGCCGCATGGCTTACAACCACTACTTTGCCAAGAAGGCGGCTCCGGCGAAAAAGTCCTGATCCAGGATTGGCACAGGCCCGCTGAAAACACCATCCGGCCCAGTCCGGATGGTGTTTTTTTTAGGATGACCGTTCCGGCATTTATGGGTAACCGCCCGTAACAACGACATCGAGTAAAGAATCATGCAAAAACTTCTGCTGTTCATCGACAAGGTCAGCACCTTCGTCGGACACGCTTTTTCGTGGCTGATCGTCGGGCTGACGATGCTGATTTCCTGGGAGGTCTTTTCCCGTTATGTGCTGGACGCTCCGCACGCCTGGGCCTTCGACGTGATGATCATGCTCTACGGCACGCTGTTCATGATGTCCGGTGCCTACACGCTGTCGAAGAACGGTCATGTGCGCGGTGACGTGCTCTACGGTTTTTTTGAGCCGCGGACACAGGCCACGCTTGATCTGACCCTGTATTTCCTGTTTTTCATCCCCGGCGTTGTGGCGCTGACCTACGCCGGCTATTACTATGCCGCCGAATCCTGGGCGATCAACGAGCAT